>NZ_JBHTSL010000001.1:0-169420 GCF_042795115.1 Arthrobacter sp. NPDC056493
GAAGCTCTGAGAACGACGGCGGCCGGTTACCTTTTGTCCCCAAGGTGACCGGCCGCCGTCGTACGTCCCCAAACGTCTGGAGTTTTTGTCCAGATAATGGGGGTTAAACGCCCCGGAAGTCGCGACAAATGGACAAAAACTCCAGGCCGGCCTGTTCGAGCCTGCTTCTTGCTGCACGTCCTGACCTGCTTTGGCTGCCGGTAGTCCGCGGCTCGAAGGCACGACGGCGGCGCCCTGGCCACCGCCGAAGTCGCAGCCGGTCAGGGGCAGGCGATCTTGTTGTTCGAGTCGGACAGCGTGAGGACGAGCTGGGCTGATGCCGTGGTCCCGTCACCGTAGGTGGCCGTCACCTTGAAGGTCAGGGCGCCGGCCGGGCTGTCCTTGATGATCTGGGAGTTGATGTCCAGGCTGATGCTGGACCCGGGTGCACCGGCGTTGACTGTTCCCCAGGTATACGTTTTGGGGATGGAGCCGTTGCTCTGGAGCGCCCCGTAGGTAACGGCCGCGCTTTGGGGCAGCTGTAGTGTCAGCGTCGCGATCTTCTGGCTCGCGTTGTTGGCGCACGTCAGCGCGGTCACGGCCGGGCCGGGCCAGACTGATGCAGCAGAGACCGTCATGGTGGCCGTGGCGGACTGCTGCCACAGGGCGTGCGCGGCCGCGCCGCCGGCACCCAGCGTTACCGTCAGCCCGAATGCGATCATCGCAGTCCTGGCTCCCGGTACCCGGTCCACACGGCTCATTCTGCTCCTCGGTTGGCTGCGACGATTTCGCCTCCCATTGTTCTCCTTCCAGCTCAGGACTGCCGGCGGGTAAGCCACAGGATTGGCACAGGATCACGCCAGGTCAAGGGAGACCGAACAGGCGATCCGGATTGGTTGAATTCTTGAGTAACTCTTGACGGTCTTCAGCATGGATCCCTGAGCCGGCCACGGCATTGTTCATTTCAGAAGGAAATCCATTCAGCATTCACCCGAAGGGTCTCATCATGAAGAACAGCGCACTGATCAAGGGAACCGCCGCCATCGCCGTTGGCGCGGCACTGCTGCTGGGCGGCGGCGGCACCCTGGCGTCCTGGAACGCATCCCAGACCGCCACCCCCGGCACCATCGTCGCCGGCGACCTGAACGTCGCGGCAGATACGGGCGTCTGGACGGACCGGCTGGGCAACCCGGTCACCATCTCCACCTACAGGGTTGTCCCCGGCGACAAGCTCACCTACAGCCAGGTCCTGAACGTCACCCTGACAGGCAACAAGATGGCCGCCGACATCACCGCAACAGGCACCGGCGCGGACAACGGCTTCAACGCCGCAAACGTCATCGTCTCCGCCCCGGTCCTGACGGCGGGTACCTCCAGCACGGTTGTCAGCAACCCGCTGAAGACGTCCGGAACGGTCACCGCGACCATCACGTTCGAGTTCAAGTCCGGCACCGCGAACCGTGCCGACGTGACCAAGTCCTACGACTTCGGCAGCGTCGCCTTCGACCTGAACCAGGTCACCCAGACCGGCCTGTCCTAGGCTTAACGGAGCAAGAAACCTGATCGCGACCATCCGGTTTGGCCGGCGAGTCCGGCCGGCGGATGGCCGCCTTCAGGTTTCAGGCCGGGGGCAGCCAGTTCCCGGTGGGACAAACAGTGAGGCGGCAGGAGGGGTGATGCGCATTCCGCGGGCTTTGCGGGCGGCGGCGCTGACCGCCGCCGCGGTGCTGCTGGGCCTGCTGGTGGTCCAGGGCAGCTATGCGCTGTGGAACGCCACCGCCCCGGCGGCGCCCGGAACCGTCAACGCGGCATCCTTCGACGTGACCATCACCGGCGCACCGTCAACCCAGAGCATGACAATGACGACGCCGGCAGGGCAGCAGGCGTCCCTGGCGCTGACCACGCAGACCAACGGGTTGTCCGCGCTGACCCCGGGTTCTGCCGCGTACGCCAGCGTCACCGCAGCCAACAATTCCGACGCCGGCGGCCCGTTCAGCATCAGCCTCACCGCCGGGATACCCCAGAAGGTCAACGCCGGGTCCGGCACCCTGGCCGATTATCTGACGGTCAGGGCCAAGAACGCCTCCCTTCCCGCCGACTGCACCTCCGCCGCCGGGTACCAGGTGCCGGCCGGTGCCGGAATCACCTCGGGACCCGTGGCCAAGACCCGAACCACCATAATGTGTTTTGAAGTGACGCTCTCGGCGTCCGCCCCGACGAGTGTGAAGGGGCAGTCCGTGACCATCACAGTTCCCCTCACCGCTTCCCAGCTCTGAGCCGGCCCCGCGGACTGGTCAGCCCCGCCCCGAGCAGCCCGGACTGAGCAGCCCGCCCCGAGCAGCCCGGGGACGGCGTCTTGATACGCTTCCGTTCATGGGCAATCCGGATCGCGGGGGAGTACCCGGAGGACAGGGCCAGCCGGCAGGGGAAGCGGTTCCGCCGGACAGCTCGGCCACCCCGGAAGGGACAGCGCCGTCGCGTGGGAAACGCGTGTGGTCGGCTGCGGGACGGCTGGCCAGCATCGTTGTGTTGACGGTCATGGTGTTTGCCGCGCTGGTGCTCATCATCGTTCCGCGGGTTACGGGCTCCCACACCTACACGGTCCTGACCAACTCGATGGCGCCGAAGTACCCGCCAGGCACGTTCCTGGTGGCCAGGCCCGCAGCGTACAGCGAACTGACCTACGGCGACATCGTCACGTTCCAGCTGGAGTCCGGCAAGCCGGCTGTGGAGACGCACAGGATCGTCGGGTTCGGCTCGGCCCAGACCGGCGAAAAGACCCTGATCACCAAGGGCGACAACAACGACGTCAACGATCCCAACCCCGTCCGGGAAGTGCAGGTGCAGGGCAAGCTCTTCTACGCCGTGCCGTACGCGGGCTTCCTCGCCAACGCCGTGGGCAACAGCGACCGTGGCCTCTGGCTGAGCGTCGGCGCCGTCGTCCTCATCGGCTACGGGATCGTCCTCATCCTGAAAACCGTCCGCGGCCTCCGCCGAGGCACAAAAGCGGCCCCGTAAACCAAGTCACTGCGCCGGCGTGCATTCCTTGGGCTCTGGGGCGAACTGGAACCAGTCGGGAAGTTCCGCGGTGTAGGCCTTGGCGATCGCAGGGGTCCCGGCGGATCGCCAGTCAACCACGGCCTTGACCTCCACCTCGTTCTTGTTCCATTCGAACCAGTTGATCATCTTCAGCTGCGGGTAGTCCTTCGGGATCCGCGCGTCGAAGAGTTGCCGCCACCAGGCCTGCTTGATGGCCAGTTCCTTGGCGCCGCCGCGGCTGGGAACACTGAGTGCGGCGGTCTCCGGGATCGCCACCGGCTTGCCCCGGCGCTTGCCGTACTCGCCGTAGAAGTCGGGGACGGCGAGGTCGTTGCCGCCGGCGCCGTTGTAGGTGCCGGTCAGCTGCTGCAGGAATTTGCCGGGCTCGGGCACCACGTTGGCGCCCCAGGGGTAGGTGTTGCCCCAGTGGTAGAGCGACATGCCCACCCAGTCCACGGCGTCGTCGCCCGGGTAATAGGGCGCGTAGGGGTCGTCCGCCCCGGTCACTTCACCGTTTTTGTCGGTGTCCAGCGCCGTGAAGGCAGCGGTGCCGGCGACCGCCTGGTGCGCCCCGCCCGTGAACGGGTAGCCGCCGCCGTAGTTCGGCGCCCACATCGTGGCGCTGCCGGGCGCGAGCCGGTGGATCGAGCCGGCAACCCGCCGGAACGCGGCCTTGTACTCCGCCGGCTGCTGGCCCCATTCGTACCAGGAACCGTTCATCTCGTGGGCGAACCTGACGATCACCGGAACGCCGGCTTTGTTGAACCGGTCCAGCGTGCCGGCCAGCTTGTCCGTCACCTCCTGCGTCACGGCGGCGAGGCCCTTCCGCGGCTCCAGCGTCAGCAGCAGGATGCCGCCGTCGCCCCGCACCTGCCCGTAGGCCGCCTCGAGGTTCGCTTCGTCGGCGGTCGTGAACGGGAACTGCGTGAAGCTGACCACCACGGCGGGCCTGCGGCCCAGCCCGCCGGCGTACTGCCGCAGCGTCTCATGCTCCCAGTCCAGGTTCACCCCGGACAGAATGCCCGACGCCGGCGCCAGCTTGGCTCCGGACGTCACCTCGCACACAGCCACAGTCGGCGACGGAGCCTTCTGGGTTTCCGGCGCAGGGGAGCACCCTGCCAGCACCAGGCCCGCTGCCACCGCTATTGTTGTCCGTCCCCGGCTGATGTTCACAGGCTCCAATCTATGCCACCCCATCAGAAGTCCCGGTCCAGTGTGCCGGTTTCGGTTGCGGGGGCTGTGGAGCAGGCGGTGCCCGCCGCGTTTGTCACGGCCGCCAGGGGAGTCCACACCATGGCGGCTGCGGCACCGGCGGTCCGGATGCTCGACGCGGCGCTGGCAACGGTTCCCAGGGTGACCGTGACCACCGTCCGCGGGACGCCGCCGACGGTGACCGTCGCCGCAGTCATCGTGGCGTTGAACGTGACAGTCTTGCGGTTCTTGACGTAGTTCTGGTTCAGGTTCACGGCGCCGAGATTCACCGAGCTGCCCGTTCGTTGGACGTCAAGGCTATCCGCTGCGTTGCCCAGGCCCAGGAGGTTTCCGTCGCGGAGGCGCACGGTGACGGCCAGCGGCGTTCCGGTCCAGCCTGGGCTGACTGTGGCGGTGTTGACCTGCTGGGTGTAGGTGAAGTTCATGGCGTCGCCGGTTTCCAGCCGCCCTGCCGTGGCGCCGGCGTTGACGGTCTGGATGTCGGCCGCCCGGAGCGGGCTGTTGTCCACGCGGCGGCCCGTGACGGTGGCCGACGTCGTCTCCCGGCCGGCCCCATCCAGCAGTACCGCTCGCATGTCGTAGAGCCCGTCGGCAACCGTGGTGGTGTTCCAGGGGCAGGTCAGCGGCGTACCGGTGATGGTGCAGCGTGTGGTCCAGGTGGAAGTACCCGACGGCGCCGTCTGGATCCTGATGCTGGTGATGCCGGACGGTGCATTTGCGGCAGCCTTGAGGGTGACGGTGCCGGTCAAGTACGCGCCGGGGTCTTCCACCGAGACCGAGGAGACGGTGTTGTCCACGGTCCGCGCGGTGACCGCCGTCGAGATGGTGCTGGTGCCGGCGGCGTCGGTGGCAATGGCGCGGAAGGCGTAGCTGCCGTTGGCCAGGGCCGTGGTGTCGAACCGGCAGCTGAACGGAGCCACGGCCACCGTGCAGAACGTGGTCCAGTTGGTGGTTCCGTTCGGCGAATACTGGAGCTGGACCTGGGCAACGCCGGAGTCCGCGTCGGCAGCCGTGGCGGTGAACGTGCGCGTGCCGGCCAGCGGTGTTCCAGGATCGGTCATGCTCACCGTGGGCGCCGTGTTGTCCACCAGGACGTCGGTCAGTGTGGCCGAGTACGTGGTGGTGGTTCCGGCCACGGCCACGGCGCGGAGGTCGTAATAGTCGTTGGCGAAGGCCGTGGTTGCCCAGGTGCAGTTGTACGGGGAGAGCAGATTGGCGCAGAGCGTGTTCCACTTTCCGGCACCGGCCAGCGAGTACTCGATCCGCACGGCGTAGACGGCCGTGCCCTTGTTGAAGAGGTTGGCGGTGAGCGGGGTCTGGCCCTTGACGATCTCGCCGGGGTCAGACAGGGTGACCAGCAGGCTGTTGGCGACGACGGTGTCCACGGTGGCCGAGGTGGTGGCGAGCCCGGCCTTGTCGGTGGCGGTGGCGCGGAGGCTGTAGGTGCCGTCGGCACCGGCCTTCGTGTTCCACGCGCACGCATATGGCGAGGCGGCCGCAGTGCAGAGGGTGGTCCAGGCCGACGCGCCGGGGGCCAGGTACTGGATGGTGACGTCGCGGATGCCGGACTCGGCGTCGGCAGCGGACGCGCTCACGGTCACCGTGTCCTTGACCGTTGTTCCGGGATTGGCCAGCGTCACCGTGGGAGGGTTCCAGTCGGCGGCCGCGGCAAAGAGATTGCCTTCGTTCCTGGTGACGGAGGTGAAGGCCGCGGAGGCGAAGGCGGCTGCCCCCGCCAGAACCAGCGCACAGAGCGAGGCCACAACGCCCAGCACCCGGCCGGCTGTTTCGTGGCGGCGTCCAAAACGCGCTATTCGGCCGGCGGCCCGCCGGATCCGCGGCAGTCTCCGGCGTGCGGGAACGGACGTGCCCGACGGCGGCGGGTCACCGCCGTCGGGATCCTGACCGCCGCCGTCGGAATCCGGACCATCGCCGTCGGGGTGAGGTCCGCCGTCGTCTTCTTCCGGGCCTGTCCGCGCACGGCCCCCGACCGCTGCCCAGAGGCAGAGGAGGGTGACAGCCAACCAGAGGGCCAGCGCGGCGATGTTGCCGGTGCCCAGCCAGAGCCCGGGCAGGCCTACGGCGGGGACCAGCAGCCGGGCCATCCCCACGATCTGTTCACGGTATAGGGGAGCGGTGTCCAGCTCGGCGTTCGCGTCGCCGGCTGTGGTGTAGCTGCCGTCCGTGTTCTCGGAGACGATCCGGTGCAGCACGGTGGTGCCCGCATGCGGGCCACCCGGATCGGCAGGAGTGAACCGCACCACCCCGCCCACCGGAACGATGTCCCCGTCCGAGAAGGCGGTGGACAGCACCACGTCGCCCACGCTGACGTGAGGTTCCATCGACCCTGACCGCACCACGCTGCCCTGCCAGCCCAGGAGGACCGGTATCAGGGCAACGCCGGCCAGGCTCAGCAGAACGCCAAGATACAGGCGGGAGACGGTGGAGAGCACAAAAACAGGCCAGCCCTCCGGCGAGAGGATCCCGCGCACGCCGGAAGGGCCGGCAGACTCGGGGCTCTCCGGATTCACGGAGCGGCGGGGCATGCCGGGAGGCTCAGTGGGTGACTAGTCGGACTGCAGCTCCCAGACGAGGTCGATCGTGATGCGGGCGCCCTGCATGGCGTTGATCTGTGTCTGCGTCAGGCCCGTGGTGTCGAAACGCCATGACGCCCGGTAGCTCTGAGTTTCACCAGGCGTTCCCGTGGTCTGCCACTGAGAAGCACCCGAGGCATAGTCGTGGTACGTGGAGGCCAGCGCCGAGACCGCCCCGGCCGGAATGCCGTTCCCGGTCGGAGTGAAGCCCGTGCAGTCGTTGAACGATCCGCCAGTGCCCTGCTCCAGGTCGAAGATGATCCGGTCTTCCAGGCCTCGGGAGGCAACCAGGTTTTCGGCGTAGTCGCGCACCTTGCCCGGGACATTCGCCTGGGACGTGACCACGATGCACCTTTGTCCCGTTTGGCCCGGGACGATGTTCTCGACATGGAACGCCGCGGCGCCCTGGTCGTCATCAGCCAGGAGCACACTGCCGGTGCTCCAGGAGTTGCCGGCGTTGCGGGTGGTGGCCGTGAACGCGGCCGTTGAACCCTGCCAGACAAGGCCGCCAGCCAGAAGGACCGACAGGGGCCCTGCGCCGTAGGCGGCTATTTTATGTAGACGTGCAGAAGGCTTTTTCATGCTCAATCCCCCCAGGGTTGAAACCGATTGACATAACTGTCGTACGCCACGAGCATACTCATCCGGTCAACAGAACTGAAGCGGCCCATGACACACTCTGTCAACAGCTGACGCCGTAGCTGCCCACCGCGGGGTGGTCTTGTTCTGCTGTGCCGCGGCTCTTAACGTTTTAGGGTATGAGCACCGGAGATCAGTCGGACGACTTTGAGCAGCTGCATGCCCTGATCACCAATGGCGAGGACATCAAAGGGTTCCTGGACGGGATGACGGGTTTCGCGGCCGCAATGATGTCGCGTTCCACGGGCGACCGGATTGAGTGCGCCGTGACCCTGCACCGGCGGAAGCGCAGCGCATCGATCGCGGGCAGCAGCGACGAGGCAGTGGTGCTGGACGAAATCGAACAGCGCCTGGGCCAGGGGCCCTGCGAGGAAGCGCTTGAGACCGGGGCTCCGGTGCTCCTCGGTGATGTCGCCACGGATCGACGCTGGCCGCAGTACCGCGAGACCCTCGAGGCGGCGGGGTGCCGCAGCGCGCTGGGCATTCCGCTCAAGCTGGGGCCGGACGCCGCCGGGGTTCTGAACTTTTTCGCCCCGGCCACGGGTCTGTTCACCGAGGACGCCATCGCAAACGCCCAGGTTTTCGCCGTCATGGCCGGGCAGGCGCTGCATCTGGCGCTGCGGATTGCCGCCGCCGACCAGCTGGCCGAGAACCTCCGGGCAGCCATGGAAGGCCGGACCGCGATCGATCTGGCCTGCGGGATCATCATGGCCCAGAACCGCTGCTCCCATGACGAAGCCTTTGAGATCCTTCGGCGCGGCTCCAGCACACGGAACCAGAAGCTGCGCGCCCTCGCGGAGGAGATCGTCGGGGGGTTCTCAGGCGCGCCGGCGGCGGCCACCCACTTCGAGGACTGAAGGCGTCGGTTACGCCCTGGCCGGGTCAGGAATACGTTCGACGGCGGGAGGCTGGCCGACGCCGCATAAGTACGGCGAAATGGCCGGCCTCTGCACTATCCCCGGGCCCCCGCAGGCCATAAGCTCCGAGCATGTCATCAGTCATCGTTTGCAGCGGCCCCCACGACGGCCACGTTTCGCCCATGCTCGGAGTCGCTCGCCACCTGATCGACCGCGGTCACCGGGTGCGGTTCCTGACCGGCCCCGCCTACCAGGACGCGGTGAAGGCCGTCGGGGCCGAGTTCCTACCGCTGGGTCCCGGTGCGGAGTACGGTACAGAGCCCAGCGCGGCCACCGGCGTGCAGGCGATCCGCGAGGGCATCCGCGGGCTGGTGATCGAGCCGGCTCGCGGCCAGTACCTGCCCCTCGAGGCGGCGATCGCAGCCGAGCACACGGACGCCGTCCTGGCGGAGGTCACTTTCATGGGTGCAGCCACCCTGTCCAGGCTGCCGCGCCACCAGCGCCCCGCCGTCATCGCCTGCGGAATCCTGCCGCTGACACTGTCCAGCCCGGACTGCGCCCCCTATGGCTCGGGCCTGGCACCCGGCAAGGGAAAGGCAGCCCGCCTGCGGAACCGCGTGCTGAACTGGATGGTTTCCGACGTCGTGCTGAAGGACAGCCAGCAGCAGGTGGACGCCCTCACCCGCGAGCTCGTGGGCGTGGGGCTGGAGGGGCTGTTCATCCTCGACTGGGCCCGCCGCGCGGAACTCATCGCCCAGTTCACCGTGCAGGAGTTCGAGTACCCGCGCTCGGACGCGCCGGACAACCTCCGCTTCTTCGGGCCGATGTCCCGGCACGCCGCCTCGTCCTCGGTGACCCCGAAACCGGACTGGTGGGGGGAGCTGAACGGCTCCCGCCCGGTGGTCTACGTGACGCAGGGGACCGTCTCCAATGAGGACTTCACCGCCCTGGTGGGCCCCACGCTCGAAGGGCTCGCGGACGAGGACGTCACCGTCGTCGTCAGCACCGGCCGCCGCCCGCTGTCGGCCCTGCCGCCGCTCCCGGCCAACGCCCGTGCCGCCGAGTTCCTGCCGGACGCGGAACTCCTGCCGAAGGTGGCCGTCTACATCACCAACGGCGGCTACGGCGGCCTCCATTACGCGATGGAAAACGGCGTCCCCATCGTGGTTGCGGGGGACACCGAGGACAAACCGGAGGGGGCCGCCCGGGTGGCCTGGGCCGGCGTCGGAATCAACCTCAAAACGGGACGGCCCAAGCCGGCGGCCATCCGCCACGCCGTGCGAAAGGTGCTGGCCGACGGCCGGTACCGGGCCGGCAGCCAGCGGATCGGGGCCGCGATCGCCGCCTCCCCGGGTGTTGACGGGCTCCTCGACGAGATGGAAGCGATGCTGCGGAAGGTGTGAACGGCATGGACAGTGCAGGGGACGGCGGCAATACGCTGGAGCACCTCCAGCATCCCCGCTTTGCCCGCGCCTACGCGCGCGCCGTCGGGCGGATGAACCGCCGGGGCGCCACCGAACACCGCCGCCGCATGCTGGCTGGCCTGCACGGGACGGTCATCGAGATTGGCGCGGGGGACGGATCGGCCTTTGCGCTCTACCCGGTGGCAGTCACCCACGTCCTGGCCCTGGAGCCCGATGACTACCTGAGGAGCCTTGCCCTGCACCGCGCCGCCACGTCCGGCGTGCCGGTGACGGTGAGGGCCGCCGCGGCCGAGTGCATCCCGGCCGACGACGGCAGTGCGGATGCCGTCGTCGCCAGCCTCGTGCTGTGCAGCGTCGCCGACCAGGCTGCCGCCCTTGCGGAAATCCGGCGCGTCCTGCGCCCCGGCGGAACCCTGGCCTACTACGAGCACGTCCGTTCCGAGCGCCCTGTCCTGGCCGCCGTCGAAGACCTGCTCACGCCGGCATGGCAGCGCCTGGCCGGAGGATGCCATCCCAACCGGGACACGCTCGGCGCCATCACTGCGGCCGGATTCACCATCCAGGACAACCAGCGGTTCGGCTTCGCCGTCCAGTCCATGACCCCGCCGGTAGCCCACATCCTGGGCCACGCCACCAGCCCGGTACCGCCCGGGGATTGACGACGGCGGCGCCCGTGGGTCAGGCACCGCCGCCGCGCCGTCCGTCACTTGTCAGGCGTCAGCGCCAGGAGTGAAGTAGTTGTGCGCTTCGTGATAGGTAATTTTCGGCTGCTCCGGTATCCCGGCCTCTGCGCTGTAGGGACCGATCTGGTCCCGCGCGAAGGCCTCGTACTGCTCGCGGGATTGCCAGAGGTCCGTGACGAGCAGCCCATCGTCCGTTGCCGCCACCCAGTGCCCAAGGGCGCCGGCCGGACCAGGGCCGCCCTTGGTCAGGTTCATTTTTTCGATGACCTGGTCGTATTGCGCCAGCGTGGCGCCCTTGAATTCCATAATGACCGCGACTGCCATCTCCTGCTCCTCACACCTCGTTGTGCAACGGCCCGCATCTGGACCGATACGGCTGGTTTTACGCGCAGGAGGTAGCCCCGTCAAGGAGCAGTAAGAAGGGGTCAGGCCAGGTTTTCCTTGAGGAGCGCGCGGTGTTCGACGGCGGCGGCCTGGTGGAGCTTCCGGCCCGCCTCGGTGAGTTCCAGGTAGAGCGAACGGCGGTCGTGGGCACAGGACTGGCGGGTCAGCAGCCCGGCCTTCTCCAGCCGGTCCACCACCTTGGAGACGGCGCTCTGGCTCATGGGGGTGCGCTCGCCGAGTTCCTTCATCAGGCACGCTGCCTTGCTGTCCTCTGCCACGAGGTCCAGGATCTCGAACTCGTTCAGGCCGATGCTGAACTCGGCCTCAAGGGCGCGGTCAAGGGCGCACGATGTGCGGAAGTACGCGTCCTGGATGCTGCGCCATTGCTCAACCAGCAGGCGGTCCGTCGTCGAAGCCATGGACTGATTTTAGCCGAGACACGAACTCAAGTCCACGTCATAATATTCCGCGTCATATTCCTTGTCATTGAATGACGCGTCATATAGATTTTTGGACATGACATCACCCACCACCCTCGAACGAACTGCAGGACCCCTCGCCTCGGCCGTCCGCTGGACCCGTGCCCAGTGGCTCCTGCTGATGGTTGTCTGCACCGTCCTGGCCCTGGACGGGCTGGATGTGTCCATGGTGGGCGTGGCCCTGCCGTCCATCGGGCACGAACTGAACCTCGGCACGGACGCCCTGCAGTGGATCGTCTCCGCCTACGTCCTCGGCTACGGCAGCCTGCTGCTTCTGGGCGGCCGGCTCGCGGACCTCCTGGGCCGCCGCCGCATCTTCCTCATCGCCCTCTCCGTCTTCGCGGCCGCCTCTCTGCTGGGCGGACTCGTGGATGACCCCGCCATCCTCATCGCCACACGGTTCGTGAAGGGCCTCGCGGCCGCGTTCACCGCGCCCACGGGCTTCTCCATCATCACCACCAACTTCGCTGAGGGCCGCGAGCGCAACAAGGCCCTCTCCATCTTCACCACGTTCGGGGCCAGCGGCTTCTCGCTGGGGCTCGTCGTCGGCGGTCTCATGACCAGCCTGAGCTGGCGCTGGACGTTCCTGGTCTCCGTGCCGATCGCCGTCCTGGTGGTCATCCTGGGCAACCGCTTCATCCCGCGGGATACGCCCGACGCCAAGGACAGCGGCCACGACATCTGGGGCGCCGTCACGCTCGCGCTGGGGATGCTGGGACTCGTGTACACGCTGGTGTCCGCACCGGAACGGGGCTGGGGATCTGTGGCAACAATCGCCGGATTCGTCATCTCCGCCGCGGTGCTGGCGGCCTTCGCTGTCATCGAGAACAAGGTCAGACACCCGCTCATCCGCTTCGGCATCCTGCGCGAGGGCTGGGTGGCGCGGGCCAACCTCAGCGCGGTGGGGCTGTTTGGCTCCTACCTCAGCTTCCAGTTCATCGTGACGCTGTTCCTGCAGTCCGCCCTGGGGTGGAGCCCGCTGGCGATGGCACTCGCCCTGCTGCCCACCGGACTGATTGTCGCCACCAGCGCGCCGTTTGCCGACCGCCTGATCAACGCGTTCGGTGCCACCCGGCTGATCCTGGCCGGGCTGGCCGCCATGGGGCTCGGCTACGTCCTGTTCCTCCGGGTGGGCACCACGCCCAACTACGCCCTGGACATCCTGCCCTCGATCATCCTGCTGGGCATCGGCTTTGCCCTGGCGTTCCCGTCCATCAACGTCCAGGCCACCGCGGGCATCAGGGACTCCGAGCAGGGCCTGGCAGCCGGACTCATCCAGACCAGCACGCAGGTGGGGGCCGCCCTGGTCCTGGCGGTCACCACCGCCATGGTCAGCGGAGGGCATTCCGGCGGCGGCGCTGTCCCCAGTGCCGCAGCCATGCTTGAGCAGTACCGGCCGGGCCTGATGCTGAGTGCCGCCGTCGCCATCGCCGCGCTGCTGGTTGCGGCTGCGCCGGCACGACGGCGGACGGTCGCCTTGGCGGCGTAGCCGCCAGTCAGGCTCCGCCAGCTATACGCCCCGAGGGCAACGAAGGCTCCCGTCCGGCTCGCCGCCGGGCGGGAGCCTTCCGTCGAACCATTCCGGACAACCGCGCCATCCCGGACAACTTGGAGCGATCTCATGACCGGATCCAAGGGTGCTTCCAGTTTCCCGCGGTACGACTGGAACATGCAGGGCAAGAACATTGACGATTCGGCTCCGGGCCGCAACTGGTGGCCGTATATCAAGTACGGCTCGGTCATCCTCCTGGCCGCTTTTGCGGTGTGGATCCTCGTTGTGGGTCTTTCCGGATAGTTCCGGCCTGCTAGTTCCGGGATTATCATCCCTGCATGAAGGCGAAGCTCTACGTGTACCTCACACAAGGCCAGGAATGGAGCGCGGGAACATACCGGCCCGGAGCCAGTTGGTGACGCATCCGGCGAACGGGCCCCCGCAGCCATAAACTTCGGGGGCGTTTTGGGGCAGTGTTTCTCAGCCGGCGTCGGCAGGGCCCGCCGCTGATGGCGTTGGCGGGTTGGCTGGTGCTGGTTTGGCCGTGTTGCTGTTGGCGCTCCAGCTGGCGAGAAAGTTCAGTTGGTCCTGGGCGTGGCTGCCGGCTTCGGCGGTGTAGGCGATCAGGGTGAGTCCTTCGCCGGGGAGATCGAGGGCGTCGCCGGTGAGTTCGATGTCGCCCACCAGCGGGTTGTGCATGGTTTTGCGGGCTGTGCGGTGGAAGCGGACGTTGTGCCGTGCCCAGCGTGTAGAGAACTCGGTGCTGCCGGCGGCGAGGTCGCCGATGAGGTTGTTCAGGTTCCGGTCGCGCGGGCTCCGGCCCGATTCGGTGCGCATGGCCGCGGCGAAGTCGTCGGCGAGGGTCTCCCACTCCACGAAGAAGTCGCGGGAACGCGGGTCCAGGAACATGAACCGGGCAAGGTTCATGGGCAGCGTGGCTGGGCTGAGGATGTCCGTGTAGAGGGCGAAACAGAGGCTGTTCGCCGCCACGACGTCCATGCGGGCGTTGCGGACGTAGGCGGGCGTCCCGGTCATCCCCGCCAGCAGCCTTTCGATGCTGGGACGCACCTCGGACCGTGCCCGACGGACACCGGATGCCGGGGCGGGCGCGGCGGCTTTGGCCAGATCGTACAGGTGGGCGCGTTCGGCCTCGTCGAGCTGCAGCGCGCGGGAGAGGGAGTCCAGAACGGATTCGGACACTCCCCGGAGGTTTCCCCGTTCCAGGCGGGCGTAGTACTCGGTGCTGACTCCGGTGAGCATGGCCACTTCCTCGCGCTTGAGCCCGGCCACCCTCCTGGTTCCTCCGTAGGCGGGCAGCCCCGCCTGGGCCGGCGTGATGCGCTGCCGCCGGCTCATGAGGAACTCTCGAACGT
The DNA here is from genome assembly GCF_042795115.1 of Arthrobacter sp. NPDC056493. Lineage (NCBI taxonomy): Bacteria > Bacillati > Actinomycetota > Actinomycetes > Micrococcales > Micrococcaceae > Arthrobacter > Arthrobacter sp. NPDC056493. Next base: position 14,156 of record NZ_JBHTSL010000001.1, read on the forward strand.
CGCTCGTGTTGTCCATGGGGTCTACGCTACGGCGGGCCGGGCCGGTCTAACAGGAACTGCCAGTACACCTCACAGCAGACACTCCCGCGCTCATGAAAGTACTGGTTTTCTTGAAAGAGATCCCGTTCCCTCCGTGGAACTTCCTGTGTCGAAAGGACTCCATGTCCGTGTCTACCGTCAGCCGCCCGGCAGTTGCGGCCCGCCCGAGGGCCTCCCTGGCAGTGGCCATGCTGGGGTTCTTCGTTGTCGCTTTGGATGCCCAGATCGTCAACGTTGCGCTGCCGGGAATCCGGAACGACCTGGGTGGCGGCCTGTCCGGGCTGCAGTGGGTGGTCACCGGCTACACGCTGATGTTTTCCGCCCTCCAGCTGTTTGCGGGCACGTTCTCGGATCGTGTCGGCGCCCGCCGGGCCTACGGCCTGGGCATGATCGTGTTCGTCGTTGCCTCCGCTGCATGCGCGTTCAGCCCCGCCCTCCCGGCACTTGTGAGCGGCCGCATCCTGCAGGGCATCGGAGCGGCGATCATCACCCCGGCTTCCCTGGCCCTGATCCGGGAGGCCTATCACGACGCCGCCGCCCGCGGCCGGGCCATTGTGTATTGGGGGTTGGGTGGTTCCGTCGCTGCCGCCGCGGGGCCGGTGGTTGGCGGTCTGCTCACCCAGATCGACTGGCGGCTTATTTTCTTCGTCAATGTGCCCGTCGGAGCGGCAGCCCTTGCCGTCCTGTCCCGGGTAACCCCGTCGCCCCGGCGGCCGGCTCCCTTCGACTGGGCCGGGCAGATCAGCGCCGTGGCCGCGCTCGCAAGCCTGACCTACGGCATCATCGAGGGCGCCGAGGCAGGCTACGGGGCCCCGGGAATTCTGCTGGTGTTTGCCGTCGGCGCCGTGTCGGCCGCCGCGTTCATCATGCTCCAGGCCAGAGGCCGGCACCCGATGATCCCGCTGGACCTGTTTCGCTCACGTGCCGTGTCCACGACGCTGGTCATTGCCGTGGTCACCATGGCGGCCTTCTACGGCGTCGTGTTCGTTCAAAGCCTCTACTTCCAGCAGGTGCGCGGCTCCTCTGCCTTGGAGACCGGGCTCCTGTTCCTGCCGATGACGGCCCTGGTGGCACTTCTCAACCCCTGGGTTGCCCGTCTCATGGCCCGGTATGGGCACGCGGCCATGATCGCCACGGGCCAGGTGGTCATGGCCACCGGACTCGCCGGACTGTGTCTGCTGCCGCCGGATGCCCCGGTCCTGCTCGTCGCCGCGCTCATGGTTCCGGTCGGCGTCGGGGGTTCCTTCACCGTCCCGTCAATCATCGCCGTGGTGCTGGACCACGTTCCTGCCGAGCGGGCCGGTACGGCCAGCGGAGTGGTCAACACCGCCCGGCAGGCCGGCGGCTCGCTCGGTGTGGCCATCTTCGGGGCGGTACTGGCCAGCGGTGAATTCATGGCGGGCTTGCGCACCAGCCTCGGCGCCACCGCGGCTGTGCTCATCATCCTGGTGTTGGCGTCGCTGTCCCTGCGCCGGCGGCGCCAACGGGAAATCTGACCAATCGCACCTCACGTCAAACCAAGGAGCAAAGCATGCATCTTGCAGTTCCCGGGCCCACATCCAAGGGCCCGGCCGAAAAATTCACCGGCGACGTCTACCTCAACGCCCTGCACGGCGCCGAACACCCCTCACGGCTGGCATCCGCCATGGTCCGGTTTACCCCCGGAGCCCGCACACACTGGCACTCGCACCCCGTGGGCCAGACCCTGCACTGCACCGACGGCACCGGACTCGTGGCAAACCGTGACGGCGAGGTCATCCTCATGCGTGCCGGAGACACCGTGTACACCCCGGCCGGGGAGGAACACTGGCACGGCGCGACGCGGGACAGCCTGATGTGCCACCTGGCGCTGGTGGAACACGACGCCGGACAAACCGCCACGTGGTTCGAACCCGTCACCGAGGACGACTACCGCGCCGCCCACGCCACAACACACCCTGAAACCTTCAACGAACAACGCTAAGGAATCCCCCATGAAAAGTGTCACCCTCAACAACGGCGTCGAAATGCCCATCCTGGGCTTTGGTGTCTTCCAGATCCCCGAAGAGGAAACCCAGGCTGCGGTCGAAGCGGCGCTGGCCGCCGGCTACCGGCACCTGGACACCGCCGCGTCCTACGGCAACGAGGAAGCCGTCGGGGCGGCCATCAAAGCCAGCGGCATCGCCCGCGAGGAGCTGTTCATCACCACCAAGCTCTGGATCCAGCACGCACCCACGGGCAGCGTCTACGAGGACAGCAAGCTCTCGTTCCAGAATTCCCTGAACCGGCTCGGGCTGGACTACCTGGACCTCTACCTGATCCACCAGCCGCTCGGGGACTACTACAGCGAATGGCGCGCCATGCAGGACCTGAACAAGGAAGGCCTGGCCCGGGCGATTGGTGTCTCGAACTTCCATCCTGACCGGCTGGTGGACCTCATCGAGCACAACGAGATCGTCCCCGCCGTGAACCAGATCGAGACCCACCCGTTCCACCAGCGCGCCGCCGACCAGGAGCTGATGCGCGAACGCGGCGTCCAGATCGAGTCCTGGGGACCGTTCGCCGAAGGCAAGAACAACCTCTTCACCGATCCTGTCCTCAGCGCCATCGGTGCCGCGCACGGCAAGTCCGTGGCGCAGGTGGTGCTGCGCTGGCTCATCCAGCGCGGCGTCCTCGTCATCCCCAAATCGGTCCGGCCGGAGCGCATGGCCCAGAACCTCGACGTGTTCGGCTTCGACCTTACCGATGAGCAGATGACCCAAATCAGCGCCCTGGACACCGGCGCCAGCCTCTTCTTCGACCACCGTGACCCCGCCATGGTCGGCTGGCTGGGCGGGCGCCGGTACAGCTAAGTACGGACACCCTTGAGCACCAATCTGTTGGGCATCAGCCGGCGGTCCGCCCTTCGCGGGGCGGCCGCCGGCCTGACCGGAGCGCTGCTGGCCGCAGGAACAGCAGGCTGCACACCAGGAGGAGACAGCTCTGTGGCTTCAACGCAGCCATCGCGGCCGCCAGCCGGTTCGCGGGAGAGTAGCGGGCGCGTCCTGTTGGCCTACTTCTCCCGGGCCGGTGAGAACTATTACTACGGCGGCCGCACCAACCTCGACGCCGGCAACACCGAAGTGCTCGCTGGCATGATCAGCACGCGGGTCACCTGCGACGTGCACCGCATCGAGGCTGCAGAGCCCTACCCGGACGGCTATGACGCCACCGTGGCGCGCAACGTCCGCGAACAGGATCAGGGTGCCCGGCCTGCAATCGCCAACCCGCTGCCCGCCATCGACCACTACGACGCCGTCATCCTGGCCAGCGGCATCTGGAACGTCAGGGCACCGATGATCATGGCCACCTTCGCCGAAAACTACGACTTCACCGGCATAACCATCTATCCCGTCACCACACACGCCATGAGCGGGCTCGGCACCACCGTCCGCGACTACGAGGCGTCCTGTCCGGGCGCCACCATCGCGGAAGGCTTCTCGGTCAAAGGCGAGGAAGTGCGCCAGGCCGGAGCGGAGATTGACTCCTGGCTACAACGCACGGGACTCATCCGCGCCGGATAGAGCGGCGTCCCGGATAAACGGGCCGCCCCCACAGCATCAAACATCACACATCCCCCGAAAGGACCTCACATGAGCGCTTCACACCAGACCAGGGCCCAGCAACTCATCGGCGACTTCGCCCCAAAACTCGTCGACCTCACGGACGGCGTGCTCTTCGGCGACATCTGGGAACGGGAGGAACTCTCCGCCCGGGACCGCAGCCTCATCACCGTCGCCAGCCTGATCACAAGCGGCAGCACCGAACAGCTCCGCGGGCACCTCGCCCGGGCCCGGGCCAACGGACTGACCGAGACAGAACTGAAGGAGGCCATCATCCATCTGGCGTTCTACGCCGGATGGCCCAAGGCGATGTCAGCCATCACCGTCGCCAAGGACGTCTTCGCCGCAGCCGAACAGCCCTAGCTCCGCAACGGCAAGGATGGGTCCATCACGCCATGAGGATTCCTAGGACAGCACCAGCCAGATGCCCAACGCCCCGAGGGCAACGCAGGCTCCCGCGGTCCAGAGGACGGCTGCCGTGTCCGGTGTCAGGCGCCCTGCCCGGATTCCCTCGATGCTCCGCCGGTAGCGCCGCCGCTGGGTGAGGTAGATGCCGCTTCCCGCGGTGACGGTCAGCCCGAACATCGCCAGGACGAACGGCCCCTGGTCCGGAATCCAGCGGAGCGTCACGGCGCTCGCGGCAATCAGCGTGAGCACCGTCCGGCCCCAGGCAAGAGCGGTGCGTTCGGGCTGCAGCCCCGGGTCACCGTGAAGGTGACGGTCGGCGTGAACGGGACGGCCGCCGTCGTACGGGCCGTTGCCCGGCAGGGGAGCGGGGGCAGGGTTCTCGGTCAACGTTTAGGCAAGAACGACGACGGCGATCACCACCGCCGCTGCCACGGCGCAGCCGGCGGCGAGCAGCGGGCCGATCAGCGGCAGGGGCAGCGGACGGTTGGAACGCAGGCTGCGCTCCACCCGCAGCCAGCGGAGGGCAGAGCCAGCGCTGAGCAGCATGCCCAGCAGCAGAAGCAGGACCGACAGCCCGCGGCGGATGGGTTCCGGGAAGACATCGGACGTGAAGGCCTCCACCGCGATGCCGCCGGCCAGCAGGGCCAGGGACGTGCGGATCCACGCCAGGAAGGTGCGTTCGTTCGCCAGGGTGAATCGCGGGTCCGGCTCGGTGCCGCCGGGCAGGAGCCTTTCGGCGAGCCTGCCCCTGCGGGGGTCGGGACCGGACGGGGACGGCGGGGTGGACGGCACGGTCACAGTCTAGCTTCCGCGCTCCCACCCAACTGACTCGCAGTAGATGTCGTTTTGAGCGCCCAAAACGACATCTACTGCGAGTCAGTTGGGCAGCCGCGCGCACTTAACCGGTTAGTTCCGCCCGGCGGTGGCGCAGCTCCCTCACAGCCCGGTTCAGAGGGGACCCGTGGAACGGCAGCGCTTCGAGATCCACCGAGGCTGCGGCCTTCAGGGCTGCGGCGTTGGCTGATGCGGCGGCCCTCTGCGGCAGGCCGATCTCAGCCGCGAACTCGGCCCAGTGCCGTGCCCTCAGGTTCTTCGATCTGCCCGCGACCGGCAGCGCCATGGTGATGTCGCCGTAGACGAGCGTGCAGGGCACGTCATAGACGGGCGCGACGGCGTAGCCGCCTCCGTGCCGGCCGCCCAGGACGGAAACATTCTTGGCGTGCAGGTCACCGTTGCCGGTCAGCCAGGCGAACAAAAACTGCAGGTACAGGTTCCGGGCGGCCACGGCCGGAGCCTTGGACACCCGGGCCAGGGCTGCGACAACTTCTTCCGCGGCCACGCTGTACTTTGATGCGGGCGGCAGACCCAGCACCTGCGCCCCGTCCTCCGTCGGCAGGTGCGTCCACTGCCCGCCGTCACTGACCCGGTCGAAGCGTGTGACGAGCAGGCCTGGCAAGGCGTTCTTGTCGTGGACGATGGTGGCGGCCGCGACGGGGATTTTCAGCACCTTGGCCGCAGCCAGATGGGCTGCCTCGTTCTGGATGAGGTTGGCGTGGGTGGGCGGGTTCATCTTCAGGATGTATCGGCCGTCGGCCAAAGCCAGGGGCGCGGACAGCATGGAAGCGCTGACTTTGGGCTGGACGCCGGGCAGTCCGTGCAGGTCGAGCGCTTCGGCGAGGACGGTGAAGTCCAAGACCGCCGGATCTGTCGTGTCCGCGAGGGGCTCCGGCTCGGCCAGCGCTTCGCCTGCCGGGACGATCTGCACGTCGCCCGGCACATCGGCACCGACGGCCATGATCAGCGTCAGCTCATCGTCGAGGCTGGTCTTGGCAGCGTTCTTCAGCACGGTCAGCCGGTGACCTTCGGGCAGCAGGCCCGCGAAGAACGCAGGCAGGCCGCCGCCGTGGGTGACGATAGGTGCCTCTCCCGGCGGCAGTGTGGTGGCAATGCCGGGCAGCCCGGCCTTCAGGTAATCCGGGACATATGTGAATTCGCTACCGCCGTTCTCGGTCCTGGCCAACCGGCCGGCCAGTTCCCCTTGCTTGTAGACGTCGGCGGCCGGGAGGAAGCGCAGCCGCTGCAGGCCACCGGCCATCAGGCGGCCGCCACATGCAGGCCGAGTACGTTCGCAACAGATATGACGGCTGCCAGCGTGGGGTTGCCGGTGCCCGTCTCGATGGCCCGGACGGTGCGCTCTGAGACTCCGGCCAGATCGGCCAGGTCACTCTGCTTCAGGCCTGCTTCCTTGCGCGCCAAACGAACTGACAGCCCGATGCCCTGCACGTCTTCTTCTGTCACTGTCCCAGCCCGCTTCCATCGGCATCATGTTGCCGTTTCCGGCCCTTACGACCCACAGTCTTCCCCATGCGGGACATTTCGGCAATATATTGCCGTTTCGGGGCCTGGCTGGCTCTTGGCGGACGCCCACGAGCCGGATCGGCAGGATGTTGCCGGACTTGCTGCTGGGGGAAGTTCAACCGCTAACCCGCGATGCCTTCGCGATGCGTACATGAGTCACCGGGGCCGGAACGTATTGGGGGGACACTCCGGCCCCGGTAACCGGGGGCTAGCCAGTGGGGCCGGAACGTATTGGGGGGACAGTCCGGCCCGGCACTTGACCCGCAGCCTTGCTCAGAGACTGCGTCCCGTTGGGGTAGCAAGACCACTCTGTCCTGCACAGGCTACGGAAACCTTGAGGAAACTTGGGAAACCTTCCCGCAAAATGGCTGGCGCGCTGTGTCCCGGAGCCTGAGGTTGGCCTTGGGGGCCCCGGCCCGGCGTGGCCGGCGGGGACCGCGAATCAGGCGGGCGTCGGCAGGATGTTGTGGTTGTAGCGGAACACATTCTGCGGGTCGTAGCGGTTCTTGATGGCCACGAGGCGCCGGTATTTGTCCTGCCCGTAGGCCCGGCGCGCGGCATCCAGAAAGTCCTGCTGTCCGAGTTCGGCGCCCAGGAAGTTGACGTATTCGCCGTGCTCGGAGAACGGCTGCATGAGGGCGTACGCCTTCCGGGCGAAGGCGGTGAGCCGTTCATCCTCGGACGGGTCCTGCCAGAACCCGTACACGTTGAGCCAGTAGCGCGCGGACCGGTTCGGGAACGCTGTGGCATCTTCCGGTATCCGCCCGAAGGCGCCTTCCAGGTGGTGGATGTCAATCCCGGTCCCTTGCCAGGTCACCTCGGAGGCGAAACCCAGCAGGACGTCCACCACCTCCTCGTCCAGGCGGGAGAACGAGACGTTCTTCCAGTAGCCGCGCGAACCTTTGGGGAACACCGTGTCCATGGCACTTTGCCAGTCCAGCCAGGAGGTTGCGCCTACCTCCTGTTCGTCGGGCGGGGCCGCGGAGCGCAGCTGTTCAACCAGATCCAGGCCGGTCTGATGGTCTGCACCGGCCCAGGCGAATCCGATCACCATCCACGGATCGTCACCCATTCCGAACCCGGGCGGCAGCACCAGGAAGGAGATGATCGCGTTCATCGTGTCGGGCAAGTCCCGGGTCCAGGCCGCGAACGCCATGGGGGCGTTGCGCCATTGGGGTTGCCGGTAGAAGAGGTTTCCGCCCAGCGGCGACGGCAGCGGGTGCGCGCGGAAGGTAAAGGAGGAGACCACGCCGAAGTTCCCGCCGCCTCCGCGCAGCCCCCAAAACAACTCGGGGTTCTCCCGTCCGCTGGCGTGCAGGTGGTCTCCACCGGAAGTAACGACGTCGGCGGCGTCCAGGTTGTCCAGGCTCAGGCCGTAGGAGCGCGTCAGCCAGCCGACGCCGCCGCCCAGGGCGAGTCCGGCCACCCCGGTTCCGCTGATCACCCCCAGCGGAACGGCCAGGCCGTGTGCCGCCGTCGCCCCGTCCGCGTCCGCCAGCGTCGCCCCGGGTTCCACCGAGACGAGCCCGTTCCCGGCGTCCACATGCACGCCCCGAAGCGGTCCCAGATCCAGGACGAGGCCGCCCGCAACAGTGCCGTGCCCGGCGATGTTGTGCCCGCCGCCGCGGACAGCCAGCGCCAGTCCGCTGCGCCGCACGGCATCGAGCGCCGCGTCGATATCCGAGACGGCGCCCGCCCGGGCCACGGCGAGCGGACGGACATCCACCATGCCGTTCCATACAGCACGGGCCTCCTCGTAGAGCGGATCCCGCGGCTCGATCAACTGTCCGGACAGCCGCCCGCGCAACTCGTGCAGCGTCTGCTGGATCTCACGTTCGGGGCCGTTGTGCTGAACTGTAGCCATCGGTCGATGCTTCCGGGTCAAAGGGTGGGTGCGCGGCCGGACTCGGCGCGCCTGTGAGGTTACCGTGGTGCGGCATGTCTGCCTGCGTCCGTGTCCGAGCCCGACGTCGGAACGAAGTTCCAGTCGAAAGACCCGTCGGCCCGCAGGGTCAGCCGAAGGAAACCGTGGGTGTTGCTGAACCGCTTCACGATGTACGGCGGACTGCTGGTGAACGATCGGAGACCGATGCCTCCCGTGGAAACCTGGAACGCTGTCATCCCATCCTTGACGCACTGGTCAGCGTTGTTCACCGGACATGAGCGTTCGTAGTTGTGTTGTGACCCGGACAGGGTGAGCCGCACCCGGTGCTTCCACATCACGTCGATCCACGGTTTGAGCTCAGTGGACCGCCCATGTGCGTCGGTGTTCGACGTGAAGTACGGGTCGTGGTGCACCACCGCCAGGTACTTTCCCGCCGCCTGCGCGGCAGCGAGGTCCTTGTCCAGCCACGCCGTCAACGCCCGGGCCTGTACCGGGTTGTACCGCCAGTGCGCGGAGGACAGGAACGCGAAGTGCCACCGCCCGAAGTCCTTCGAATAGGGTTGCCCGTTCCCGATGAACCCGCGCTGCTGGTTGATCGCCGCCTTCGCGGGGGCACCCGGGCATTGGCCATTCATGAAGTTGTCGAGGTCCTCGTTCCGTCCGGGCTCCCAGTCATGGTTGGGTGCGGACACCCAGTACAACTTGGGTTTCGTGCCACCCCAAAGCGGCGTCCAGTAGTTCACGTAGTCAGCGCAGTAGGCGGTGCTGTACTGGAAGTCCCCGAGCCCCAGGAACGCATCAATCTGGTTCTTCTGGACGAGCCGGGTGATGGCCGCGGCGTTCCGCCCGGACGGGCTGTCCGGTGCGGCCATGTTCGCGCCGTTCATGTCGCCGACAGCAGCGATCCTCACGTCACCCGGACGTGAAGCGGTCTCGATGGGTGACGGTGTGGGTGGCCCGGCGAGAGTCGTCGTTGGTTGCGGCACTTCCCCCTCGGCGTTCCCGCTGCCGATAACGAGGGACACGCCCCAGAGGCCAGCGACGCCGAGGAGAAGAGCGGACGTTCCAGCGATAACACGATTGCGGCGCATGGGGCTTCGCCTCCCTTAATCGGGGTGCGGTGTGCACTGCTTCGGGCAAACTGCTCCACTCCAAGTGTCCGCCGGGACCCTCTTGTGATGTCCAGAGTTTAAGTTCACGGCCTGCGCTGGGCAACAGCGGATTTGTTCATCGCCGGGGCATTAACGCCCGACGGCGATCGTCCGGGCATCCGCTGTTCCCGCGGTCACCAATCACCGCTAGGCTCCACTTTGTGATGTCAGGCTATGTCCCGGCACAGCCGGTGCCCCGGCGACGGCGGGTTGGGCCGGCCGCCGTTTCAGGCATGGCCGGGGCGGTCCTGTTCGTGGCCGCGTTCACCGCCCAAGGGTGGATGGACCCCGGCTACTCCTGGACCGGCATGTTTGTCAGCGAGCTGTCCCTCGGACCCCGCGGCTGGGTCCAGATCCTCAACTTCCTGCTGACCGGCGCGCTGATGCTGATCTTCGGCCGCGGCCTCGGCACCCATTTCAGCACCGGTCCGGCTTCACTGGCCGGACCGCTGGTTGTGCAGTGCATGGGGAGTTGCCTGATGGCGTCCGGGCCTTTCACCACCGATCCGTCGTCGTTGTCCGGCCAACCCACCACGCACGGCCTGCTGCACGGGATCTTCGGGGCCCTGTTCTTCACGTTGGCGCCCGTCTGCTGCTTTGTCTTCCACCGGCGCTTCCGCGGCGAGCCGGCCTGGCGCCCCCTGGCGGGGTGGACGCTGACCGCCGGAGTCCTCCTGAGCCTGGGGATCGTCATGCTCAAAATCAGCCAGCAGCCCGGGACGGGACTCTTCGCGATCATGGCCTGGATCTTCGCCGTCGCGTTCCGCCTTCGCACCAGTTCCGCACATCATGGAGGGGGAGGTACTTAAGATGTCTGATTCCGAGCTTGCAGCACTCCGGGAGCAAGCGGCCCGCGGGGACCTCGACGCCGTCGCCGAACTGATTGAACGTGCCGCGGAGCGGGAAGACTTCGAAGAGCTGCGGAGTCTTGCGGAGCGCGGCAGCAGGGACGCCGCAGACCAGCTTGTTGAACTCGCCGCAGAAAAATCGGACCTGGATGAGCTTCGGCGGCTCGCCGCCGGCGGCAATAGCGATGCTGCCGACATTCTCGCCGAGCTCACGGATGAAGGCTCCGACGACGACGACGAATAAGGGTCCGTGGCCGACGCCGGGTCAGCCCCCTCCCGGGGCCGGCGCATTAAGAGAACGTCAATTTCTGCCCTGCTGGCGTATGGAAAGCGTTAAGGCCCGTTCCCTGAGCCGTCGCCGGTGGTGCCATTAAAGGAAGAGGACACAGCAGCCACCCTGGCCGCCGTCCGATCCTTGGCAGGAGCCAACCAGCATGAACACCACCTCGCGGATGGAGGACGCATCCGGTCTTTCCTCCGCTGCCGGTCCCGACCGGGACTTTGTGGCCGTCGATGAGAGCGGGGAGTTTTCGTATCACCGGTCCGAACAGGATCTGGTGGCTGCATTCGAGTACCCTGCCGAGGCTGCGTGCATCATCGACCGCAGCGGCGGCGGCTACCGGCTGGCACTGGATCCGGACAGGCACCTGGTTCTGGGGCCTGCACGCGGCCCGGTGGAATTCCATTGGCTCCGGCAGGCGTGGCTGGACGCGCAAAACGACCACCCGGAACGGCACCGGCTCCGGCGCTTCTTCCCGCCTACCCGGGAAGAGGTGATGCAGGACGTGTTCGAAACCCTCGCCCTGGAACACGGGCCAGAGCCGGCCGAGGGTTCGTGGTCTCTGGGCGTCAACGGCACCGCGTTCTATCCAGCGAATCTGGCGGACCTCGACAGCTGGCTCGCACGCCAGGACCGGATGGAGCATATTCTCGTGAAGGACCCCTTCGGGCACCTTTACCGGCCGTCGCGGCACCGCGGACACTGGTACCTGCCCGCGGACGCGGGGTTCATCCTGTACGTTGAAGTCCCGGCGCCGAACGTCTCCCGCTGAATCCTGCCAACGGTCATTTATCGTCGCTGAGAACCCTGATGGCAATTTTGCCGCGCACGTCCCCGGCCTCAAGGTGGCGCATGGCATCCGGAACCTCGTCGAGCGTGTAGGTCCTGTCGATGCTCGGCGTCACCTGGCCGGACTCGATAAGCGGGGTGAGCCGTTCGAGGTCGCTGGCGCGCTCCTTGGAAGCGAGCATGGTCAGGCGCTGACGCAGGAACAGGGACACCAGCGGTGCCCGCAGGCTCCGGCCGAAGCCTCCCGTCCACCTGCCGCCTTCCTCGCCTCCAACGATGACGGCGGTTCCCGTGGGCGTGAGGGCGCGCCGCAGCCGTGAGAGCGGAGGGTTCCCTCCGATGTCGAGTATCAGGTCGTATTGGCGCGTTCCGTCGGCGAAGTCATCCTGCGTGTAGTCCAGCACGTGGTCGGCCCCGAGGGAACGCACCAGATCTGTCTTTGCGGTGCTGCTGACGCCGGTGACCTCGGCCCCGAGGGCCTTGGCAAGCTGCACGGCGTAGCTGCCGACGCCGCCCGAGGCGCCCAGGATGAGCACCTTCTGCCCGTGCTGCGCCCTCCCGGCGTCGTACAGGGCCTGGATGGCCGTGCCGGCCGAGATCGGAACCACCGCCGCCTGCTCGAATGACAGGTTCGCCGGCTTGTGGGCGAGCTTGTCCTCCAGCGCCGCGGCGTACTCGGCGAACGATCCCCGGGACATTCCGTACACCTCGTCGCCGACGGCGAACCGGGTCACCGAGGCGCCGACGGCGGCGACTGTTCCGGCGACGTCGATCCCGGGCACCCGGTTCTTCGGCGCGCGGAACCCGAACCCCATGATGCGCATGAGGTACGGACGGCCGGCCATGACGTGCCACGTTCCGCGGTCCATGCCCGCCGCGTGCACACGGACCAGCACTTCGTTCTCAGCGATATCCGGGAGCGCCATCTGGCCGCGACGAAGAACGTCAACGGTGCCGTATCCGTCCTGCACGATGGCCTGCATAGTGTGGGCGATAGCTGCGTTGTCCGCGGACTTCGGGCTTGTGGGGTCAGTCATGTCGATCCTTTCAATGTGTTTGCCTTACAAAGTACGGTTAATGTACCGTACAAAGTACGAACGGTCTATGCCCCGAATCAAAATCTGGAGTCTGCATGCCTGCGCCAACGAACAACAGCCGCCCCCGCCTCAGCCGGGGGGAAGTGCTGCGCGGCGCCGTCGCCGTTGCCGATGCCGGCGGCATCGCATCCCTGACCATGCGCTCACTGGCCGACGCGCTCAAGGTCAAGCCAATGTCCATCTACCACTACGTCGCCAACAAGGACGAGGTCCTCGACGGCATCGTCGACATGGTCTTCAGCGAGATCGAGTTGCCCACAGTCGGCGGCGATTGGCGGGCAGAGATGCGGCGGCGGGCCGCCTCCGCGCGTGAAGCGATGCGGCGCCATCCGTGGGCGATCGGCCTCGTCCAGACGCGAACAAGCCCCGGTCCGGCCACCCTGAAGCACCATGACGCCGTCATCGGCGCCCTGCGCGGGGCGGGCTTCTCGGTGGCGATGACCGCCCACGCCTTTGCCCTGATCGACGCGTACGTCTACGGCTTCGCCCTCTCCGAGGCGACGCTGCCAATCAGCGGCCCCGAGACCGTCACCGAAGTCGCTGAACAGATGATGGGTCAGTATTCCGCCGGGGACTACCCCCACCTCGTCGAGTTCTCAATCGAGCACGTGATGAAACCCGGCTACGACTACGGTGCGGAGTTCGAGTTCGGTCTGGACCTGGTCCTCGAAGGCCTCGCCAAGGTGTCAGGGGCGCCGGGCACCTTGAGTTGATGCCACGGTATTGCCGCCCTCGCAGGGTGCTACTACGATGTGCGCATCTTGAGACCAAAGGAGGTCCTTGCCATGTCATGCATCGTCACGGTTAAGATTCACGGTGATACGGATGCCTTCACCAAATCGCTCGAGGAACGCTCGGACGAGTACCGCGAGATCTCCGGACGCGGCCGGGAGCAGGGCGCCATCCACCATCAGTTCGCCGTCGGGGATGGCTTCATTCTGGTGGTCGACGAGTGGGAGTCCGCGGAAGCATTCGAGAAGTTCTTCAGCCAGCCAGACCTGAAGGCCTTCATCGGATCCGTCGGCGGCGACCCCAACACACCCCCGGAGATTACCTTCGGGGAATCCATCGACTCTGCGGACAGGTTCTAAGCTGACCACGCTCTTGGCGCAGCCCGCCGTCGACGTCATCGATTCGACGTAGACGAACGGGTTGTGCCAGGTGGGGACCCTTCACGCGGGCCGGGCACGGGCATACGCTGGGGGCCATGCATCCCGTGGGTATCACCGCCGTCCTGTCTGTCCGGCCGGTCACCGGGCTTCTTCCGCCGTGGATGGATCCGAACGTGTTCCTCCGCGATCCCGCCGTCGCGCCCTGGGTCATCGTGGTGGTGTGCGCGTTCCTGTTCATCGAAACGGGCATTCTGGTCGGGTTCTTCCTACCCGGGGATTCACTGCTGTTCACCGCCGGGCTGCTCGTCGCCACCGGCACAGTGCATGTGAACATCCTGCTCCTGGGAGCCGCCGCGTTCGTTGCGGCGTTCGCGGGCGACCAGACGGGCTACCTGATCGGGCGCAAGGCCGGACCCGCGGTCTTCAAAAAGCCCGGCTCCCGCTGGTTCCGCAGCGAATACACGGACAGGGCCCACGAATTCTTTGAAAAATACGGGCGCCGGTCCGTTATCCTGGCCCGCTTCGTGCCGATCGTGCGGACCTTCCTTCCCGTCACCGCCGGCGTGGGCAGGATGGGGTACCGGACGTTCATCGCGTTCAATGCGATCGGTGCGCTGCTGTGGGGTGTGGGCGTGCCGCTGCTCGGGTTCTGGCTGGGCAGGTACGACTGGATCGGCGCGAACATCGACCTGATCTTTATCCTGATCGTGCTGATCTCCTTGGTTCCGATCGGGATCGAACTGTTGAAGAACCGGCGGACAAAGTCTGGTGACACCCAGGCCTGAACCAAGCCGGACGGTCAAGCTACCGGACGTCCAACTGGAGTACGGGGATCGTCAGCCGCACGATCAGGCCGGAGTCGGCTGCGTTCTCGAGGGTGACCGTGCCGTTGACCGAGGCCGCTGCGGCGGCGACGATTGCCAAACCCAGACCGGACCCGTCCGCGGTGCCGCGCACTTTGTCTGCCTGCGAGAACCGGTCGAACGCGTGGGGGAGGAACTCCGGATCGATGCCGGGCCCGTTGTCAGCCACGATGGTGGTGAGGTTCGGGGGATCCCACCTGATGGCGGCGGTGATCTGCCCTTTCCCGTCGAGGGCGCGGAGGGCGTTCGATAGCAGGTTGTCGAGCACCCGGCCGTAGAGGAGTGCCGGCATCGCCACCGGTGCTTCGTGTTCGGCGCGGTCGGGCACGATCAGGTCAATCTCGACGTCGTCGCTCATTGCCCGGAGCCGCGCCCGGTCGATGGCCTCGCCGGCCTCGTCGACCAGGGCGCCCACGGTGGTTGGTGTCGGCGGGCGTCCGGCGTCCAGGCGGGACAGTTCGAGCAGGCTCTCGACGAGTTCGGTCAGGCGTGTGGTTGCCCGTTCGGCGCCGGCGATGTCGGAGTCGATGCTGCTGCGGTCGCCGGCGCGGAGCAGCTCCAGTTGCGCCTGGAGAACGGCCAATGGCGTGCGGAGTTCGTGGCTGGCATCCGAAACCAACTGCCGTTCCCGCGAGGCTGAGGCCCGGAGGTCGTCGATGAGCCGGTTGAGGGTCCTCGCCAGATCCGTGATTTCATCCTTCGCCGGGCCCACGGGCAACAGTTCTTCGGTGCCGGAGGCGACGATTGCTTCCGCGCTCCGGCGCAGCTGGGTGACCGGCCGGAGAGCGGCCCCAATCAAATGCCAGGAGACAGCGCCGAACAAAAGGGTGAGGGCGCCCAGGCCCAGGGTGAGGCCGGCCGTGAGGTCTGTGAGGACCAGGGCGGATTCGTTCTGGTTGCGGGCAGAGATGATGGTCCAATTACCGGCGCGGGTCTGGACGGTTTCGACGGCCACCATGTAGGTGGCGCCGCCCGCGGACACCTGCTGCGGGCCGGTGTCGGCGAGGTCGATGAGGGCCATATTCGAGGTGATCGAGGCCGGCAGTGTCGAAGTCTTCGTGGTCCCGGCGGGGTCGATGACGGCCACAAGCTGACCTTCACCGGGATTATCGGCCGGTTCGTTCGGCTCCTGCTGGATGGCCGTCTCGAACGGGACGGCATCGTCTTGGAGCACTTCGAACGCCGCATTCTTTACGATCTGATCGACCTGCTGCCGGACGAGGAGGGAGACGGAGCCGAAGAAGACGGCGGCCAGCAACAGCGTGCCGATGGTGATCCGGGCGCGGACGGAGAGCCTGTTCAGGGCTGTCATCGGTCCCGCGTCAGCTCGAAGCCGACACCCCGCAGGGTGCGCAGGCTCACCCCGGTGGGGAGGCGTTCAAGTTTGCGGCGGAGGTAGCTGATGTACTGGTCGACGATGTTCGGATTGGTGTGCTGAACCGTCCCCCAGATCTCCAGCAGGATCGCCTCGCGCTGCACCGTCTCGTCGACGTTCTGGGCCAGGAACCGCAGCAGCGCGAATTCCTTCGGGCTCAGCGGAACCACCTTCTCGCCCGCCTTCACCACATGGTCGTGACTGTCTATGGTCAGCCCGCCAACCTCGATCCGGGGGCTGATGGCCAGACTCTCCCTGCGCCGGAGCGCGCGGAGCCGGGCAGTGAGTTCGCTGAAGGCAAAGGGTTTGGTGAGATAGTCGTCGGCGCCCGCATCCAGGCCCCGCACGCGGTCACTGACGTCGTCCCGGGCTGTGAGCATCAGGATGATGAGCGAACTGGAGGCATCGCGTAGCCGCCGGCAGAGTTCGAAGCCGGACATCCCCGGCAGCATCACATCGAGCACAGCGATGCGGTAGTTCCCTTCCTGCGCGGTGATCAGGGCCGTCGTGCCGTCTTCGATCCAGTCTGCTTCATAGCCCTCGCTGGTGAGTCCGCGGGCGAGGAGAGGGCCGAGCTCGGCGTCGTTTTCGACGACGAGAACACGGACGGGACGGTCGGATGCTGCGGCCATGGGGCAATTCTTGCCGTGGTGGCGCTTTCTGAACAAATCATGTGAGAACTCTCAGACTGACGTGCTTCGGTTCGCAGTTCCGCTGAAGCATCGGCTGGAAATGTGCAGCCCATGAGCACACGAGAGATGACATCCCCGCCCACAGTCACACGGCGGCTGAGCAAAGTCCCCGAGATCACCATCTGGTTCTGGATTGTCAAGATCCTCTGCACCACTGTCGGCGAGAGCTTCGCCGACTTCATCAACGTGGCCCTCGGAGTGGGCCTCGTTCCAACCGCAATCATCTTCACGGTCGCCACGGCTGTCGTGCTTGCCGTGCAGATGAGGCTGCGGCGCTACCGCCCGGGCGCGTACTGGCTCATGGTCGTCATGCTGAGTATCACCGGAACCCTCTATACAGACCTCCTCACCGACCAGGCCGGCGTACCCCTCTGGGTAAGCTCCAGCGTGTTCGCCGCGATGCTTGCCGTTGTTTTCACCATCTGGTTCGTCAAAGAACGGACCCTCTCCATCCACAGCATCGTCACCGTGCCCCGCGAAGCCTTCTACTGGCTCGCCGTTCTGGTGACCTTCGCTCTCGGCACGGCGCTGGGCGACTGGACCCTCGAGCTCACCGGCTGGGGACCCGGCGTCTCGGTCCTGCTGCCCCTGGTCCTCATCGGCATCGTCACCGCCCTCTGGCGTTTCGGCGCCAACCCGGTACTCGCCTTCTGGATCGCCTACATCCTCACCCGCCCCCTCGGAGCGAACATCGGCGACTGGCTCGGTCTCACCGCCCCCGAGGGAGGCCTGGGCCTCGGCACCCTCACGACGAGCATCATCTTCCTCGCCGCGATCCTGGCCACCGTTGTGTACCTCTCGGTCAGCAAAGCCGACGTCGTCGAACACGCATCCAACAAGGCAGCGCCCGCAGCGCCGCCCGCACGCCGGCGGACCGCGTTGGGCATCCTGTCTGCTGTCGCCGTCGGCACGGTAGCGCTCCTCGCGTACACGAACAGCCTCCCGCACGCCAGCGCCCTTGCCGCCGAAGGCCCCGCAGCGGGCTGCACTGCCGGCTCCGCCCCACTGACCGGGTCAGAGGCCAAAGCGGCAGCGCATGCCAACTTCCCCGCCGCAAACGTCGCCGAGTTCCGAACCATCGCCTCCGACACCCTCGCACTCGTCAAAAAGGGCGACCAGTCCGGTGCGGCGGCCCGGATAACCGACCTGGAAAGCGCCTGGGACGACGACCAGCCTGCGCTCAGCGCCGCGGACTGCGCCGCGTGGACCTTCATCGATCAGCAGATCGATCCCGTCCTGACCGCTGTCCGCTCCCACACTCCCAACCCGGCGACGGAACAGGCAGTCTTGAATGACCTCCTCGCAACGCTCGGAGGTGCCTGACGCCACCCGGATGGTGGTGTCACGCTGGCCCGGCGGCGGGCCAGGAAGTACGACGCCGGTGCCTCACCTTAGGGGGCAGGTCAGCACCCGCCACGCCTAACGGTCGCGGTCCAGCCAGTGCCGTTGTTTTACAGGCAGCGAAATACTCTTCACAGATCTGTAAAGGCGGCTCACCTGCGTTTATGATGCATCCAGAGGCAGAAGTCCAGCCAGCGGCCAGCTGCCCGGAACCTGAGGAGTGCCCATTGGACAGTACCCGGTTCCCTGACGAGGACAGCTGGCCGGGCGAGGACTCCGGCTCCGATATCCCCCTGGTGCGGGAGCAGGCCTACGAGATCATTGACGCGGTCCTGGCCGGCACGGATCCGGAAGGGGCCGAGGTCCGGGACCGGCTGCGGGAACATGTGGCGGCGCATCCCGGAAACCCGGAAGCGGCACTTCACGAGCATCTGGTTTTCACCCGTTCCCTGGCCCGGCAAACCAGCACCGGGCCCGCGGCCGGCGGACGGAGTGAGGACGTAAGCCATGGCCGGGCGGCCATCGAGGCGGTCCTCCACGCGGGCATGCTCGTCACGGCCTTCCAGCCGATCCATGATCTTGGCCGCGGCGGTGTCATCGGCGCGGAAGCCCTGACGCGTTTTGTGTGGGAGCCCGACGGCGACGGCGCGGGTTCCTGGTTCAAAAATGCCGCGGCCGCCGGCCTGGGTGCTGACCTGGAGTTCTCAGCGCTGCAGGCGGCTGTGGCCGCGGCGCAGGATCTGCCGCACCACCTGGTTGTGGCACTGAACCTCTCCCCGGCCGTGTGCCTGGATCCCCGGCTGCCGGGATTCCTGGAACATGCGCCCCTGGAACCGTCCCGGATCATGCTGGAACTCACCGAACCGCTCCAGCCCGGTGAAGTGGACCCCCTGCTGGGTGCCCTGGCGCCACTGCGAAGTTCCGGCATGGGGTTGGCGGTGGACGAGGCCGGCACGGACGCTGCCTCCATGCGCCACATCCGGTCCCTGCGGCCGGAGGTCATCAAGATCGGGCGCGGCATGGTTGCAGGGATCGACGCCGATCCAAGCCGCCAGTACCTGGTGGCCGACCTGGTCGAGTTCGGACGCCAGACGGGAGCCGCGCTGGCCGCCGTCGGAATCGAAACCGCCGCTGAACTTGCTGTCCTGACCCGGCTGTCAGTGGCCGCCGGCCAGGGGCACTTCCTGGGAAGGCCTACGGTCGACGCCAAGGAATGGGCCACGTGGGCCAGCCATGCCACCCCGGCAGCCGAAAGCGGGCACGGAAGGCACGGCCGCCACACGGCCGGACGGCCGCAGCCGGACGGGCACCAGGGTTAGCCCTGCTGCGCGGCCCATTCCTCCACCCGGCGGTTGCTTTCCTCTTCGGAGAGGTCTTCCACGCGGGTCATGATGGACCAGCGGACGCCGAAGGGATCCCGGATGCTGGCGTACCGGTCGCCTGAGACAAACGTGGACAGCGGCTCGCGGATCGTGGCTCCGGCCTGCTCCGCACGATGCACCAGGGCGTCTGCGTCCGCGCAGTAGAGGCCCAGGGAGTAGCAGTCGTTCTCACCCTCCGGCGCCGGAACCAGGCGGTATTCGGGGTTGGGTTCGCCCAGCTGCAGGTGGCCGCTTCCAAAGTCGAGTTCCGCGTGGACCACCACTCCGCGCATCTCCGTGGCGCCGACCACCCGGGCGCCGAACACGTCCTGGTAGAAGGCGATCGCTGCCCTGGCGTTGGTCACGGCCAGGAACGGCGTGAGGCTGGTCAGGCCGTTCGGAATTCCGTGCGTGGTGTGCTCTCCGTGGGCGGCGGTGGTGGATTCGGTGCTTGTAGTATCTGTCATGTCTATGACGCTACGTGCCCGGCCCGTGGCGGCGCTTGGAGATTCGCGACAGTCTGAGGGGACCGGTGGAGAGTTCGTTCAAGGGGATCCTGTACCCGGCCCGGCTTCCCACATTTCACCGCCTTCCGGCGCCGGCCTCCGTGGCGGACCTGGTCCAGTGGTTCTGGATTCCCGAGTGGGACATCGAGCCCGGCCGCACATCCCGCCAGCACCTGATCGCCTACCCCGCTTCCAACCTCGTGGTGCAGCCTGACGCCGTCGTCTTCTCCGGCCCCACCACCCGGGCCGCCCACCGGGACCTGGCTGGACGGGGCTGGGCGGTGGGTGCGCTGCTGCGGCCGGCGGCCGTGCCACTGTTCACCGGGGATCCTTCCGGCCTGCGGGACACGGAGGAGGCGGTGGCTGCGGAAGGACTGCACCGTTCCGTTCTGGAGGCCATGAACACGCACGACGGCGGTACCCGCCGTGGGCGGGCAGTGGACGCCTTTGCGGGGTGGCTGGCGTGCTTTGCCGGGCCCGCGGTGACCGAGGAGGCGCTGCTGGCCAACCGGCTGATGGAGCTCGTTGCTTCGGACGCCTCTCTGGTCCGGGTGGAGGACGCCGCGTCTGCGCTGGCGGTGTCGCAGCGGACCCTGCAGCGCGTGGCCAGGAAATACATCGGCCTCAGCCCGGCCGCGCTGATCCGCCGTCGAAGGCTTCAGGACGCTGCGGAGCGGACGCGGCTGGATCCTTCAGCGGATCTGGCAGCGATAGCTGCCGAGCTGGGCTACGCCGACCACGCCCACCTGACGAATGACTTTCAGAAGTACCTGGGTTTCACACCGAGCACGTACCGGCGGGCGGTTGCCGGCGAGCGGTGATTATGCGGGGTAGATGGTGATGGCCGCGGCCTTGATGACGAAGTAGACGTCGGTTCCCGGCGCGAGGCCGAGGTCGGCGGATGCAGCGGGGGTGATGTCGGCCGCGAGGTGACCGGCCCGGGCCCGGATGAGGTCGCCGTGGGGTTCGAGGTCGGTGATGGTGACTTTGAAGGTGTTCCGTGGGCTGCCGTGTTCGGCGGTGGGGTAGATCGAGACCGCCGACGGCGGGAAGGCCGCCACGCCGGGATTGCCGGGGTGCGCTGTGTCGTCCCGGTGTCCGGCGATGTCCAGGCCGTGATCCGTGGTGAGGCCGGTCCCGGTGATGGTGCCGGTGAGGAGGTTCAGGCCGGACAGGCCTGCGGCGAAGCGGCTGCGGGGTTTTTCGAGGACCTCCCGGGTGGGGCCGTGTTCGGTGATGTGGCCGTTCTCGATGACCATGACCCGGTCGGCGAGCATGAGGGCGTCGAGGATGTCGTGGGTAATGATGATGGCTTTGCGGCCGGCGAGAACGCGTTTGAGCAGGCGCCGCAGGAGCGGCGCGGCGTGGATGTCCAGGGCGGCCATCGGTTCGTCCAGGAGGAGCAGTTCGGGGTTGGTGGCCAGTGCCCTGGCGACTGCGACGCGCTGGGCCTGGCCGCCGGAGAGCTGGCCGGGGCGGCGTTGGGCGAGTTCTGCGGCGTCGACTTCGCCCAGCCAGTGCCGTGCCGTTTGGTGCGCCTCCTTGCGGGAGGCTCCTGCCGCGCGGGGGCCGAAGGCCACGTTTTCCAGCACGCTCAGGTGCGGAAAGAGCAGCGGTTCCTGGGCCAGCAGCGCGGTGCCCCTGGCGTGCGGAGGCGTGAAGTGGCCGCCGTCGACGTCGAAGAGCGTTGCGTCGCCGAGTTCGGCGTAGCCGGTGTCGGGCCGGAGCAGCCCGGCCGTGATGCCGAGCAGTGTTGATTTTCCGGCGCCGTTGGGTCCGAGGACCGCCACGGTTTCAGCCGTTCCGAGGCTGAGGGAGACGTCGAAGTTGCGGGCGAGCAGGGCCGCGTTCAGTGTGAAGGTCATGCTGTGGTTGCCTCCGTGGCGGGCTGCGTGCGGGACCGCCGGTAGGAGAGCCCGACGACGGCCACGGCCACCGCCACCAGGACCAGGGAGAGGGCGACGGCGGCGTCGGCGTCCGTTTCGCGCTGCAGGTAGATCTCCAGCGGCAGGGTCCGGGTGACGCCCTGCAGGCTGCCGGCGAAGGTCAGGGTGGCGCCGAATTCACCGAGGCAGCGGGCGAAGGACAGCACTGCGCCAGACGCCAGTCCGGGCAGGACCAGCGGGATGCTGACGCGTCGCAGGACGGTGGTGGGGCGGGCGCCGAGGGTGGCGGCGACTGCTTCGTACTTGGTGCCGGCGGTGCGCAGGGCCCCTTCGAGGCTGACCACCAGGAAGGGCAGGGCAACGAAGGTCTGAGCGAGGACCACGGCGGTGGTGGAGAACGCGATCTGGAGCCCCGCCAGTTCGAGGGATTTGCCGAGCAGGCCCTGCCGGCCGAACGTGTAGAGCAGGGCGATGCCGCCCACCACCGGTGGCAGCACCAGCGGCAGGAGCACGAAGGCGCGCAGCAGCCGCTGCCCGGGGAAGTTCCCGCGGGCGAGCACCAGCGCCAGCGGCACTCCGAGGACGATGCACAGCGCCGTGCTGGCCGCGGACGTGCGCAGGCTCAGGCCCAGCGCAGTGAGCGAGGACTCGGAGGTGATGAGTGGAACGAACTGGCTCCAGTTGACCTTGGCCACCATGGCCGCCAGCGGCAGCAGGACGAAGAGCCCTCCTGCTGCCGCGATGGCGTAAATCCACAGCGGAATGCCGGTGTAGCCGGCCCCGCGGCGTGACGTCATCCTGCGGTCACGGGGCGCCGAATCCGGCGTCGGACAGGACCTTCTTGCCCCCGGCGCCGGTGACGGCGGCGATGAACGCCTTGGCCAGGTCCTTGTTCTTGCTGGCACCCACCGTGGCGATCGGGTAGGTGTTCACGGCCTTGTCCGACTCGGCGAACGGGATGCCCTTGACCCTGCTGCCGGCGGTCTTGACGTCGGTGACATAGACCAGGCCGGCGTCGGCCTCACCGGAGGTGACCTTGCCCAGGACATCGGTGACCGAGGATTCCTCGCTGACCGGCTTCAGCGTGGTGCCGGTGGCCTGTTCCACCTTGTCGGTCGCGGAGCCGCAGGGCACCTGCGGGGCGCAGACCACAACCTTGACCCCGGGCTTGGCGAGGTCGGCGAAGGACGCGATCGACGCCGGGTTGGACGCCGGCACCGCGATCTCCAGCACGTTGGTAGCGAAGTTCGTGGCGGAGCCGTCAATGAGCTTCGCGTCGGAGAGCTTGGTCATGTTCTTCGTGTCGGCGGAGGCGAACACGTCCGCGGGCGCGCCCTGGGTGATCTGCGTGACCAGGTCCGAGGATCCAGCGAAGTTCAGCGTGACCTTGGCGCCGGGGTTGGCGGCCTCGAAGTCGGCGGCGATCTTGGTGAAGGTGGCCTTCAGTGATGCTGCGGCGAACACCGTCACCGTGCCGGCGGGCTTGGCGGTTTCGCTGGCGCCGGCCGTGCTGGTGGCTACCGGGGTGGTGTTGCCTCCGCCGCAGCCGGCCAGGCCCGCGGCGAGGGCGCCGGCGGCCAGCAGGGCTGTGATGTTCTGGCGGGTGATCCTCATATGATGCTCTTTCCCTGGGGTGTTTCGATGATGACTGTGGTGGCTTTGACCACGGCCGTGGCCACTGAACCAAGCTCCAGTCCGAGTTCACGGACGGCTTCGCTGCTCATGAGGGACACCACCCGGAAGGGGCCGCACTGAAGCTCCACCTGCGCCATGACCTTGTCGGCGGTGATCCCGGTGACCAGGCCAACGAACCGGTTCCGTGCGGACCGGCCCACCTTGGTGGGGTCATCGGGCAGCTGGGCCTGCTGCCGGGCGAGGTGGGCAAGTTCAAGCCCGTCCACGGCCAGGCGGCCGGAATCATCCTTGATGGGCGCAAGGGTCCCGTTTTCGGTCCAACGCCGTACGGTGTCGTCGCTGACACCGAGGAACCGTGCTGCTTCAGCGACTCGTATCTTGGCCATAAACCCAGATTATTCCCTATATGCGGTCCCAGGCAGGCATTTGACCCGTAAATTCGAATATGACCGGCAGGCTGTCCTGCCGGTAGACATCGCAGCGGAGCCCGGGACGATTCGAAGCCACGGGTTTTTTAGAGTTTTCTTAGTGCCCTCCTTCCACACTAAGAGGAGGCAGGCATAGAGCGCTGCCGCAGCAACCAGGAGGAGTGGCCAGTGGGCAGGGCTGAGATCGAACGAGACGTCACAGCGGAGCGAACACGCTTGGCGGTGCTGCCGCAGCTGCAGCACTGGATCGCGGTGCCGCTGATGTTCGCCATCCTGATCATCGCCGCAGGATTCTCGCTGCGATCCTCACGGGACTTCACGGCCGCAGACCTCTCTGTCGATGCCGCGTTGAGCCATCACCACACGCCGCCCCGGACCGCGATCGCACTGGCCGTCAACGTCCTCTTCAGTCCCGCAGCCGGCGTAGTGATCATCGCCGCGATTTGCCTGTTCCTGCTGCTGGTCCGCCGGAGCCCGGTGAATGCGTTCGCCACCGGACTCGTGGCGGCCGGCTCGTGGGTCAGCAGCGAGCTGTTCAAGCTCATTGTGGCCCGGCACCGTCCCGACTCCGCAGCGCTTTTCGACCCCCTGACCCCGGAGCCGGGTACGGACAGCTTCCCCAGCGGGCACACCGCCCTCGCGGTGGCCATCGTCATCGCGCTGTTCCTCCTGGCGCGGGGCAGCCGCTGGCAATGGCCGGTCCTGGTGGTGGGAGCTGCGGTGGCCCTTACGGTTGCCCTCTCCCGCATCTACCTGGGCGTTCACTACCCAACGGACGTGGCGGCGTCGTTCCTAACGTCCCTGACCGGAGCCTCCTTCATCACGGGACTCTGGAACAGATACGGGCTGGCGGCGCTGGCGCGCCTGCCGTTCCTGGCCCGGCTGGGGCCGGTTCCCGCCCCGGTCTCCTGACCAACAGGGCCACACCGGATTGGGAGAGAATGGCAGTCATGGACGCGGACCGGAAGAAGCGTGTGCTGCTGGTTGAAGACGACCGGCAGCTCGGGCCCCTCATCGCTGAACTTATCGGGGACGACTTCGACGTGACCCTGGCCCGTGACGGCCAGCAGGGGCTGCACCTCGGCCTTACGCGGGAGTGGGATGCCCTGGTGGTGGACCGCGGGCTCCCGCTTCTCGACGGCGCAGCCCTCGTGACGGCGCTCCGGGGCAAGGGAGTGACTGCGCCGGTGCTGATCCTCACCGCCCTGGGGACGGTGCAGGACAAGGTGGACGGCCTGGACGCGGGCGCCAACGACTACCTGGTGAAGCCGTTCGACGCCGCCGAGCTCGCCGCCCGGCTCCGCGCCCTGACCCGCACGTTCCGTCCGCCGCTGCGGACCCTGCCGCTCGGGGACTGGACGTACGACGCCGGCACCCGGCTTTTGCTGTCACCCTACGGTGACCGCGTATCGCTTTCCCCCAGGGAGGGTTCGCTGCTTGAGGTGCTGGCCGCCGAACCGGAACGGGTCTTCTCCCGGGCGGAGCTCCTCGGGAGGGTGTTCTCTGCGGCGGATCAGCCGGGCGCCGTTGACACCTACGTGCACTATCTCCGCCGGAAGGCGGGCCGCGGCATCATCCGCACCGTGCACGGCGCCGGATACCAGCTGGGGGATCCATCATGAAAGCGTCCGACGCCGACCGGCAGATCCTGCGGACCGCCGCCCGTAAGGTGAGTGCCCAGATTGCGCTGGTATGCGCCGCGAGCGTCGCCGTCGTGATCCTGGCGCTGGTGTTGTTCGCACTCTACCGTTCCCAGCCCGCCGAACTCGTGCAGCATCCTGCCGGCGCCGGCAGGATCTACATCGACGAAGCCGATGGCCTGCTGGCGCTGATCCTTGGCGGCGCGCTGGGTGTGGTGCTGGCGGCCGCCGCTGGCCTGGTCAGCGCCAGGAGTGCGGTGAAGCCACTGGGCGAGGCACTGTCCGCACAGCGGCGCTTCGTTCAGGATGCCAGCCATGAGCTGCGGACCCCGTTGGCCGTGCTCGACGCCCGGCTGCAGCTCGCCCAGCGGAAAGCCGGGCCGGAGAGCCCGGCCGCACCGACACTTGCCCGGCTCCGCCAGGACAGTGCCGGGCTCGCGGAATTGGTGGACGACCTGCTGCTGATGTCCGCGCCGGCATCCACGGAACAGCTGGAGCCGACGGACATAGCCGCGCTGGTCCCGGCCGTGACGGACGATCTTCGGCTCCTCGCAGGAGAGGCCCGGATCGCGCTGCAGTGCACCGTTGCCGCCGGCCCTGCCGGACTTCCCCGCGTGCGGGTTCCCGCGCATCTGCTGCGGCGGATGGTCACGGCACTCGTGGAGAATGCCCTCGCGCACACCCCTGAGGACGGCCGGATCGACGTCAATGTTTCGGCGGCGGGCCGGAAAGTCCGGATCATGGTCCGGGACACCGGTCCTGGAATCCTGGGCATCGAGCCCGGGCAGGTGTTCGAACGGTTCGCCCGCGGAAGGCCGGCCTGGCACAACCCGGCACGGCGCAGTTACGGAATCGGACTGGCACTGGTGAAGGAGGCGGCCCTGCGCCACGGAGGCGATGTGACGGTGGCAGAAACCGGGGCGCAGGGAACAGCCCTGAGCCTGGAACTGCCGGCGGCCTAGCAGGACGGGACGGAACCGGCGTGGGCGGACTCATTGAGGGCATCCTGGGCGTCAGCCCTGCACTGGCCTACACCCTGGTGGCCCTGCTCGTTTTCGCCGAGGACGCCCTGTTCGTCGGCTTCGTGATACCCGGCGAGACGGCCGCGGTGCTGGGCGGGGTGGTGGCCAGCCGGGGCCAGGTGCAGCTGGGGCTCATGATGGGCCTGGTGGTCCTGGCCGCGGTCATTGGTGACACCGTCGGGTATGAAGTCGGCAAGCATGCGGGGTCCAGGCTGCTGGAAACCAGGGCCCTCAAACGCCACCGGGACAAGCTGGACAAGGCGCAGGACTTCCTGCGGCGGCGCGGCGGTGCGGCCGTGTTCCTGGGCCGCTTCATTGCATTCTTCCGCGCAGTGATGCCTGCGCTCGCCGGTATTTCCCGGATGCACTACCCCCGGTTTCTGGCCTTCAACGCCGCCGGCGGGCTCGCCTGGGGTGCAGGCTTCGTGCTGCTGGGCTACCTGGCCGGCAATTCCTATGAGACTGTTGCCAAAACCGCCGGCAGGGATGTCACGGCCGTCATTGTGGTCGTGGCTATTATTGCCGCCGTGGTGTGGCGCGTCCGCACCGCGCGACGGAGAAGGCAGCGGACGCACCAGCCCGGCGAGCGCAGCTAAAAGCACGCAGAGGAGAGCAGCCCTTAGGTCAGAATTCGACGACTTCGAATTCGAGCAGGTCTGCACCCGTGGCCACCGGCTGGCGGTCGCCGCCGTGCGCTTCGCGGGCCTGGCCGCTCCGCCAGTTCTGGAAGTCCTCTTCGGTGGCCCAGGTGGTGACCACGAAGTAGCGGTCGTCGCCCTTGACCGGGCGGAGCAGCTGGAAGCCTTCGAATCCGGGCTGCCCGTCGACGGCGTGTGCCCGGGCGGCGAAGCGCTGCTCGAGTTCGGGGCCCTTGCCTTCGGGGACGTGGATGGCGTTGATCTTCACAACAGACATGGTGTTCCTTTCGTGGGGAGGAGCTGGGCGATCTTCTGCATAACGAGCAGGCGGTTACCAGAAGTCTGTCATCCCTCCGGAGCATCGCGCTCCTGCAGCAGGTAATGGATGAACCAGTCGGCGGCGAGGGTGGCCGCCTGGGCCAGTGTCCCGGGTTCTTCGAAGAGGTGGGTGGCTCCCGGGATGATTTCGAGCCGCGTTGGCGCCCGCATCAGGGCCATGGCCTGGCGGTTGAGCGCGAGGACCTGGGGATCGGCGCCGCCGACGATCAGCAGGGTCGGGGCGCGGACGGCGGTTAGTCGGGGACCGGCCAGGTCCGGGCGTCCGCCTCTCGAAACAATGGCCGCGATCCGCGCGTCCGGTTCGGCTGCTGCCCAGAGGGCGGCTCCGGCTCCGGTGCTGGCCCCGAAGTATCCGATGCTGCACGACGCGGTGTCATCCCTGGTGCCCAGCCAGCGGGTTGCCGCTGCGAGCCGACGTGCCAGCAGGGCGATGTCGAAGACGTTTTCACGGTTGCCCTCTTCATCGGGGGTCAGCAGATCCAAGAGCAGAGTGCCCAGCCCGGCGTCTTGCAGTACCGAGGCGACGAACAGGTTGCGGGGGCTGTGCCGGCCGCTGCCGCTGCCATGGGCGAACACCACAACAGCCTCGAACTGCGCGGGCAGATGCAGGCTCCCGAGGACGCTGACGTTGCCAGCGTCTATTTCCACGTCAGGCATGGCGGGTTCTCCAAGCTCAAGGCCGCTAAGGGCAGGCTGCGGGCGAATTCCAGTAGATACCCGTGAGGCAAGAGGGGCAACTGGGGCGAAGGATCCGCCCGCGGGCTGCGGATCCGGCCCCGTACATGTGCCGGGTGTTGCTTGACGCCCTTCGCCGCTTCCGCATATCCTGAACGAACGGTCGGTAAATAATCCCGGTACAAGTTCCAGTACGGACGTGAATGCATAGGAGCAACCATGGCAGCGCAGAACCTGCAGTCAGTGCCTGACCAGCCGGCAGCCCCCAACGAGCCAGCCCCCCGCGCCAAAGAGGCACAGGCCCAGCTGGAGACCGAGGGCCAGGCATACTTTGACCGCGTGATCTCCGACGACTCGCGCATTGAACCCAAAGACTGGATGCCTGCCGCCTACCGCAAGACCCTCCTGCGCCAGATCTCGCAGCACGCGCACTCGGAGATCATCGGCATGCAGCCGGAGGCCAACTGGATCTCCCGCGCCCCCAGCCTGAAGCGCAAGGCCATCCTCATGGCCAAGGTCCAGGACGAGGCGGGCCACGGGCTCTACCTCTACTCCGCCGCCGAGACGCTGGGCCAGTCCAGGGACCAGATGATGGATGACCTCATCGCCGGCAAGGCCCGCTACTCCTCGATCTTCAACTACCCGGCCCTCACCTGGGCGGATATGGGGGCCATCGGCTGGCTGGTGGACGGCGCCGCCATCTGCAACCAGGTGCCGCTGTGCCGCGCGTCCTACGGTCCGTATGGCCGGGCCATGGTGCGCATCTGCAAGGAGGAGTCCTTCCATCAGCGGCAGGGCTTCGAGATCCTGCTGGAGCTCTCCAATGGAACGCCCGCGCAGAAGCAGATGGCCCAGGACGCCGTGAACCGCTGGTACGCCCCGGCCCTGATGATGTTCGGCCCGCCGGACGACGATTCCCCCAACTCCAAGCAGTCCATGGCCTGGAACATCAAGCGCTTCAGCAACGATGAGCTGCGCTCGCGGTTCGTCGGCATGATGGTGGAGCAGGTCAGGGTCCTGGGCCTCACCCTCCCGGACAGCGAGGTCCGCTTCAACGAGGACACCAGGAAGTGGGAGCACGGCCCGCTGGACTGGAACGAATTCAAGGAAGTCCTGGCCGGCCGCGGCCCCTGCAACTCGCAGCGGCTTGAGCGCCGCCGGGAAGCGCACGACGACGGCGCCTGGGTCCGCGAGGCAGCGGCCGCCTACGCAGCAAAACAGTCAACGAAGACGAAGGAATACGCAGCATGAGCGACGAAGCAACCCACCGCAGCGTCTGGCCTCTCTGGGAGGTCTTCGTCCGGTCCAGCCGCGGCCTGAGCCATGTGCACGCCGGCAGCCTGCACGCGCCGGACGCCGCCATGGCCCTGCGCAACGCCCGCGACCTCTACACCCGCCGCAACGAGGGCGTCTCCATCTGGGTGGTCCCGGCGGACGCCATCGCCGCGAGCGATCCGGACGCCAAGGGCTCGTTCTTCGAATCGCCCCAGGGCAAGGACTACCGGCACGCCACGTACTACACCAAGAGCGAAGGCGTGAAGCACCTGTGAACCCGGAAACAGAAACGCAGGCAGGCCACGGCGACATCTCGGTCGGCGTCGCCGGGGCAGGCGCCAGCGGCGACGGTTCGGCCAGCGCCACCCGCATCACGCCCGGCAACGCGCTCCGCCCGGAGGACATCGCGCTCGAGGTCCGCACCGGACTGGCCAAGCCCACGAAAGATGCGGCCGAGTACGCGCTGCGGCTGGGCGACGACGCCCTGATCCTCGCCCAGCGCCTGGGCCACTGGATCTCCCGCGCGCCGGAACTGGAGGAGGACGTGGCGCTGGGCAACATCGCCCTGGACCAGCTGGGCCACGCCCGGTCCTTCCTCAGCTACGCCGCCGGCCTCGACGAGAAGACCGAGGACGACCTCGCCTACTTCCGCCGCGAGCACGAGTTCCGCTCCGCGCACCTGTTCGAACAGCCCAACGGGGACTTCGCCGTCACCATCGCCCGGCAGTTCGTGGTGAGCTACTACCAGTTCGAGCTGTACCGCCGGCTGACCGAATCCACCGACGCCACGCTGGCCGCCATCGCCGCCAAGGCCGTGAAGGAAGTGGACTACCACCGCGACCACAGCGCCCAGTGGATCCTGCGCCTGGCCCAGGGCACCGAGGTGTCCCGCCGCAAGATGATCGCCGGCCTGAACCTGATCTGGCCCTACGTCGGCGAGCTCTTCGCGGATGACGAGCTGACCACCCGCCTCAGTGAAGCCGGTGCCGCCGTCGAGCCTTCCAGCCTGAAGGCGGACTTTGACCGCCTCACCGGAGAGGTCCTCAAGGAAGCCGAGCTGGACGTCCCCGACGTCCCGGCAGCACCGGGCGGCGGCCGCCAGGGCAAGCACTCCGAACACCTGGGCTACATCCTGGCCGAGATGCAGGTGCTGGCCCGGGAGCACCCCGGAGCAAGCTGGTGACTGCCGTGTACGTATCGGACTTCGAGACCAAGGCCGGCGTCGCCAGGGAACAGAAGGCCCGGCAGAAGGCGTGGGACATCGCCGCCACCGTCTGCGATCCGGAGATCCCGGTGCTCAGCATCGAGGACCTGGGCATCCTGCGGAACGTGGACGTGTTCGACGACGGCGGGATGGTGCCCGCTGTCCAGGTCACCATCACGCCCACGTACTCGGGCTGCCCGGCGATGGACGCCATCCGCGACGACCTCAAGGCCGCCTTCCATAAAGAGGGCTATCCCAGCGTGCACGTGGAGCTGGTGCTGGCCCCGGCGTGGACCACGGACTGGATGACCGAGGCCGGCAAGGCCAAGCTGCGGGAGTACGGCATCGCCCCTCCAACGGGCATGTCCAAAGCAGGCGGCCACTCCGGCCCCGTCCGGCTGAGCCTGGCCGTGAAGTGCCCGCAGTGCTCGTCGCTGAACACCAAGGAACTCACCCGCTTCGGTTCCACCTCCTGCAAGGCCCTGTACGTGTGCCAGGACTGCAGGGAACCGTTCGACTACTTCAAAGTCCTGTAAGGAATTTCCCATGCCTGTTGTCCGCCAGACTGCCGCCGAATCGGCGCAGGCCACCGGCCGCCGTCGTCCGTCCTTCCATTCCCTCACCGTGGCGGAGGTGCGCCGGCTCACCGAGGACGCCATCGAGGTGACGTTCGCGGTGCCGGCCGGGCTCGCCGGGCAGTTCGACTACCTGCCGGGCCAGTACGTGGCCCTGCGCACCACGCTGCCGGATGAGGCCGGCGAGCCGAAGGAGATCCGCCGCAGCTACTCCATCTGCGCCGAACCGCGCAGCTTCGCGGACGGCAGCAGCGAGATCCGGGTGGCCATCAAGAAGGACCTGGGCGGGCTGTTCTCCACGTGGGCCAACGCCGAGCTGAAGGCCGGGGACACCCTGGACGTGATGAGCCCCATGGGCGCGTTCGTCTCCAAGCACGGCCGGGACGGGCAGGCCGTGGAGCAGAACGTCATGAATTCGATGAATCATCCGGAGGAGCTGGCGGGGGAGGCCGGGAACTTCGTGGCCATCGCCGCGGGCTCGGGCATCACCCCGGTGATCGCGATCGCCCGCACGCTGCTGGCCGCCAGCCCGGACACCCGGTTCGACCTGATCTACGCCAACAAGGCCGCCATGGACGTGATGTTCCTCGAGGAGCTCGCGGACCTGAAGGACAAGTACCCGCAGCGCCTGGCGCTGCACCATGTGCTGTCCCGCGAGCAGCGGATCGCGCCGCTGCTGAGCGGCAGGATCGACGCCGAGAAGCTGCGGGCGCTGCTGGGCACCGCCATCCACGCGGACGACGTGGACGAGTGGTTCCTGTGCGGGCCGTTCGAGCTGGTGCAGCTGTGCCGGGACACCCTGGCCGAGCGCGGCGTGAAGCCGGAGCACGTGCGGTTCGAGCTCTTCACCTCCGGCAAGCCGGACCGGCCCGAGGGCAACGCTGGCCGCCCCGTCATCGAGGACGAGTCCAAGGAGACCTACAAGATCACGTTCAAGCTGGACGGCCTGCAGGGTGACGTGTCCAGCCCCACGCACGCCCGCGAGTCCATCCTCAACGCGGCGCTGCGGGTCCGCCCGGACGTGCCGTTCGCGTGCGCCGGGGGAGTGTGTGGCACCTGCCGCGCCAAGGTGGTCACCGGCACCGTGACCATGGACGAGAACTACGCGCTGGAGCAGGATGAGCTGGACAAGGGCTACGTCCTGACCTGCCAGTCGCATCCCACCAGCAAGGAAGTCACCGTCGACTTCGACGTGTAGGCCTGTCCGAACATCCGGTCTCAACTTTCAGGAGTCCCCATGATCTCCCTCTCCATCGCCGGCGGCGTCGCCGAAGTGGTCCTCAACGCCCCGCACAAGCTGAACTCGCTGGACGAGCAGGCACTGGCGGATTTGTCCCAGGCGTACGACGACGCCGCTGCCGCCGCCTCCCGCGGTGAGGTGCGGGCGCTGCTGCTCAGGGGAGAGGGACGCGCCTTCTGCGCAGGCCGGGACATTGCCGGCGTGACGCCGGAGAACGACGACGCCGAGGCGTACCTGGGCGGGCTGGTGCAGCCGCTGCTGCAGAGGATGAGTTCGTTCCCGGCCCCCACGTTCGCCGCGGCCCAGGGTGCGTGCCTGGGCGTGGGGCTAGGGCTGCTGCTGGCCACGGACGTGGTGTACGTGGCGGAGAACGCGAAGTTCGGCTCGCCGTTCGCCAAGCTGGGCGCCACGCTCGACTCGGGCGGACACTGGTACTTCACGGAGCGGCTGGGCATGCACCGGACGCTTGACCTGATCTACACGGCGGAGCTGATTTCTGGTACTGAAGCCGTGGCCCAGGGGATGTTCAGCCGGGCTTTGCCGGCGGACGAACTGCTGGACACCACACGCGCCATCGTGGCGAGGGTGGCCACCGGCGCCACGGGCGCGTTCAAGGCCAGCAAGGAACTGGTGGCGCACATCCGCGACCAGCGGCTTGGACTGTGGACCTCGATGCAGGAAGAGAACGCCGAGCAGGCGCGTCTGTGCAAGAGCGAGGATTACGCCGAGGGCTTCCGGGCGTTCCAGGAGAAACGCGAGCCCAAGTTCAAAGGCTAACGAATCTTTGGGGGCCGGGCAGGCTTCGGCGGGAGCGCCGGCTGGGCCCGTTGGATCCACTGCTCCAGAATGCCCAGCACCCAAATCCCCAGTATTGCCCCGGCAGTGTTGGCCACGATGTCCATGGCGCTGGGAAACCGGTCGTGCAGGAACAGCTTCTGTCCCAGCTCGATGCAGCACGAAGCCAGGAAGGCGCTCAGCACGATCCGTCCGCGATGGAACGCGGGGAAGGCTAGAGCTGTGAGCATGCCAATCGGTGTGAACATCAGGATGTTGGACGCGAATTCCACGAAGCTGTAGTTGATCAGTTCGGGAACTCCCGAGTGGTGAAGAGCAAACAGCACCGCCTGCAGCCGCCCGGCCACAGGACGGTCAACGGGGGTGGGCCAGAACGCAACAAAGGCAAGGGCTGCCAGATACAGAGCCAGCAGGGCGCGCGAAGATCCCACGACGTCGGCCCGGCTCCATTTCCCCATACGAAAACGCTACGCGAGTCTGTATCCATGCCGAAATCTGGCGCCGGAAATTTCACTTTGCGCAAGTCAATTTGTAAGGTTCGATCATGACATTGGGGAAATCAGTACGTAAAGCAGTTATTCCGGCCGCCGGTTTGGGCACGCGTTTCCTGCCTGCCACCAAGGCGATGCCGAAGGAAATGCTGCCGGTGGTTGATGCGCCGGCCATCCAGTACGTCGTTGAGGAGGCCATTGGCGCCGGCCTGGACGACGTGCTGATGATCACGGGCCGCAACAAGCGGGCGCTGGAGGATCACTTTGACAGGGCTCCGGCTCTGGAGCGCACGCTCGAGCTGAAGGGCGACCAGGCTCGCCTCGACGCGGTCCAGCATGCGTCGGGTCTCGGCCCCATCCACTATGTACGGCAGGGCGAGCCGAAGGGTTTGGGTCACGCGGTCCTGTGCGGCCGCCAGCACGTCGGTGACGAGCCGTTTGCGGTTCTGCTGGGCGATGACCTCATCGACGAGCGGGACGAGCTCCTGACCACCATGATCGAGGTCCAGGCTAAGACGGGCGGATCGGTGATAGCCCTGATCGAAGTGGAGCCGTCCCAGATCAGCGCGTACGGCTGCGCTGACATCTCAACCGTTGATGGTGAGGGATACGTTAGGGTGAACAGCCTGGTGGAGAAGCCGTCGGTGGATGAGGCACCGTCCAACTTGGCAGTCATCGGCCGGTACGTGCTACACCCGGCAGTATTCGACGTCCTGGAGAAGACGGAGCCCGGCCGCGGCGGAGAAATCCAGCTTACCGACGCACTGCAGACTCTCGCCGCAGGCGAGGGTGAGGGGTCTGGCGTGTACGGTGTGGTTTTCCGCGGCCGTCGCTACGACACGGGGGACAAGCTGAGCTACCTGAAGGCCGTGATCACGCTGGCATCAGAGCGTCCCGAGTTCGGCGAGGACCTGAAGGCTTGGATGAAGGAATTCATCGGATAGGCAGCGCTGGCAAAAGCCCTGTAGCGAGAAAGCCCCGACGTTCGTCGGGGCTTTCTCATTTGCTGCTCATGTTTGCTTAGAACAATGAAGCGGGCCAGTACCGGGGAATCCGGAACTGGCCCGCTTCATGAAGCGTAAGGCTTGGTGCTTAGGCAGAAGGCTCAGCGTTTGCGCGGCGGCGAACAACGACC
This sequence comes from Arthrobacter sp. NPDC056493, assembly GCF_042795115.1. Taxonomy (NCBI): domain Bacteria; kingdom Bacillati; phylum Actinomycetota; class Actinomycetes; order Micrococcales; family Micrococcaceae; genus Arthrobacter; species Arthrobacter sp. NPDC056493. The sequence continues at coordinate 48,820 of NZ_JBHTSL010000001.1, forward strand.
ACCGAAGCGGCGCCGGCAGCGAGTGCACCGGCACCTACGAGCGACCACAGCACCAGGCTGGAGTCGGCGCCGGTGTTGGCCAGGCCGTTACCGCCGGTGTTAGCCAGACCAGCGCCACTGCCGCCGGTATTGGAGAGGCCGGTCCCGGCGCCTGTTGCTGCACCAGCAACAGTGACGCTCGTTGTAACCGAGTGATTTGCACCTGCAGCAGTCAGCGTGTAGGTGCCCGGTTCGTTGAGGCTGAGCGGGAACGCGAACGAACCATCAGCCCCGGCAGTCGTGGTGAGGGTCTGCGGAGCAGCCAGCACGGTGATCTTGGACGGAACCGACATGGCGGCGCCGCCCGAGAAGCCGCCGCCGAGTGCCTGCGGAGTGCTGGTAATCGTGATCGTAATGGTGATGGTTTCGCCAGGCACGAAGCCAGTGCCGGAGAAGGTGAAGACCTGACCGGGCGTTACGGTGCCGTCTGAGACGGCGCCGGTTCCACCTGAACCGGCACCGGGTGCCGGGTAGGTGGCAGCCATAGCCGGCACGGCGCCGGTGAGTGCGATAGAGCCCGCAAGTGCGAGCGCAGCGATAGACTTCTTCATTTGTGTCCCCCCTGAGACCTTTTAACACGGATGTCACATTGATGTGGAGATTCCCCATCCCCATGTGACCGTGGGGCGAATCTCGTGGTGTTACCCAAGGAGAGATTAGCACCCCGCGGGCGGTGTCTCCAAAGTGAATCCAAACACTTTACATACTGTTAATGAGCTGGTTATGAGGCCGGAGCGCATGTCGCGGTTTCTGTCTTCCGGACTACGTCCTTTATCGCTTGCACAGTGGGTGTAACTGCCAGTACTGGCTCGGTGTGCTGCACGATCTTTCCAAACGTGAATTCCACTGTGGTGCTCTGACCTGGCGCGAGCCGGACTGTGACCGTTCCCACGGGTCGTCCGACATGCCGCTGAGACGAAAACGGGGTTTTCTTGCCAGCCACGAATGCTGTTTGGACGTTCGACTGCACCGGGCCGTACGCGACTATGTTTGTCTGAACGCTACCTGCCGGGATACCAAACGCACCGCCACCCGTTACGTATTCGGGCAGCACTGTCGCCGCGTCCTTTGGCGCGGTGTTCGTACTTGTAACACGCACTTTTATCTGCACGTAACCATCGGCAGGGCACTCCTCCACGAGTTGCACAGTTCTCTTCACGTGGTAGTCCATTTTGGCTCCGGTGCCGTCGTTGAAATAGACGCCAAATTGTGCTGGCGACGTGCTCGGTCCGGAAATTGATCTGCCGACTGCGTACTTTGTAATTACGGACTGCTCGGCCTCGTTAGCGGACCAGACCATAATCCGCCCTTCTTCCCCACCTCGTGCTACACCCGCGATGAGCTTTGCTGCATCGCCATTCCCGGCGGATAGTGAACCAAAAAGTTCCTTCGCGACCGCGGCGAAGTAGACGTCCTGTAGCTTCGGGTCAGGAATTTGTGAGTAGACGTCAGATAGCAGAGTCTTGACGACGTTCCCCCCAGTAAGTTTCGTCGGCAGGCCGGGGCCGATAAGTCGCTGGAGCTCGGGGTCCAGCTGGACTGGCCCCGTGGCGGTAAGTAAATAACTTAGGGCGACGGGATCAATGGAGATGGCACCGTCCAGGCGCTCGCCGTATTTCTGCTCCCACATTGCCACGGCTGTCTTCGCGGATGTCGGAAAATCGGGGGTGAGGTTCACGTCCTGCATGAACTTGCCCACTCGAGCGGAGTAGATTAGCTGCTGTTCCGGGTCAATCGGAACTACAGGGGACATGGTGCCCAGCTCTGTGGCGCTGGTCTGCTTGACAAGGGCTAGCTTTCCCTTTTCGACTTCTAGCACCGCCAGAGCTCCTGGGATTCCGCCAGTGGCGCGACTCTCGGCATTGTTTTGGATGAGAAGTAGGTAGTACCGCTTTTGAGAAGCTCCCATCATGGATGGTGCGACCTTTGCGGCGTCAGAAGCTGCGACGAGGCCGTCCTCGAGCAAACCTAGCTGTTCTCGGGCCTGAACGAGTGGTTGGGATATCTGTGGCAACAGAGCGCTGGTATCTAATTCGCTCAGCCTCTCCGCAGTCTGGCTTACTACGTAGGCCGCAGCCGTCAGCTTTGGTTCGGCAGCCTTCAGCGGTGCGAGGTTGACGCCTTGCTCATTGGGAGTGAGTTCCTCCCAGTCCAACGACTTCAATGTGCTCACTACAGGGGCGACGCCCTGCTTCGCGACCTCATCGGCTGCAGTCGCAATGGTGCTCACGGCCTGGAAGTTCTGACCAATGAACGGTAGCGCCCCTGCCAACGTCCAGAGAGGATCGGCGGCAGCCTGACGTGCCTGCGCGGTATGTTCATTGAGCTCTCCGGCAGACTTAGCCGCAGCTTCAGGGTCACGTTGGACAATATTCTGTTTGAGTACGGGCGCCAGCTTCGATGCCGCTTCCAAATGATTACTGATGGTAGACGCTCGAGTACCCAGCCAGACAACGGCCAGTGCCAGCAGGCCCAGTGCAACGGCCAGCCAGATCAGGGTCTTTAGCCTAGACGGCTTCTTGCGCCTGGGGGTGCGGCTCGAAGCGAGATAAGCATCATCGCGCCTAACATCAGTCGTGCTCGGTTCCGTCATGTAATGACGTCCTTCCGGTGTATTAGGCGATCAGTAGGCTCCGGTGCTGTGGAACACGGCGCGAACGGTCCGCAATAGAATGACCAAGTCGCCGGCCAGGGACCAGTTTTCGACATAGTACAAGTCGAGGCGAACAGAGTCCTGCCACGAGAGGTTTGACCGCCCACTCACCTGCCACAACCCGGTCAGGCCCGGCTTTACCAGTAATCTGCGGCGAACGTCGCGCTCATAGGCTTCGACCTCTCGTGGGAGTGGTGGACGAGGGCCGACCAAGCTCATCGATCCTCCGAAGATGTTGAAGAGTTGGGGTAGCTCATCGAGGCTGGCTCTTCGTAGGAAACCGCCAACTCGCGTGACTCTGGGGTCGTTTTTGAGCTTGAAAAGCACTCCATTGCCTTCGTTGCGGTGTTCAAGATCTGCGAGGCGGGCTTCTGCATCCATGACCATGGAACGGAATTTCAGCATTTTGAAATGAGCGCCCTCGATCCCGACACGCTCTTGCTTGAACAGGATTGGTCCTCGACTGTCCAACTTGATTAGAACTGCCAGAACGGCCATCAGGGGGGCCATGACAACTATCAGGATGCCGGACACCGCGATATCGAAGAGTCTTTTCGCAACACGCTGGCCACCTTCGAGGGTGGGGGTCGTTACGTGAATTAGAGGAAGCCCAGCTACTTGCTGGGTGTGGATTCGCGGTCCGGCTATGTCCGTAAGCGCGGGCGCCATGATCAAACCTACATTGCGCGAAGCTAGCTCCCACCCCAAATGTCGGAGCATCTGGGGGTGCAGTTGAACGCCCGCAGACACAGCAACACTGTCCGCCGCGCAATCTTGGATCGCGTCAAGAATCGCGTCTACTGCGGGTTCGTTTCCGAGGACGGGAAGCCCGGCTATTGACTGCGCAATGTTCTGATCCGTTGCTGCCGGTGTGTATGCCGCGATCGGGAGGTAGCCAGCATGTCTTGCCTTCATGAGAGTGCCGGCCAGGTGGGATACTGCGCTGGGGCCGCCCAGTATGAGCAAACGGGACATGCTTTGCCCAGCCTGACGACGAACATTTAAGTGTTGGCGGAAGAGATACCGGGCAAGAAGCAGTCCCAGCAGACCGACAGGTAGAGCTATTCCAACGTACCCGCGGGCGGTATCAAATCGCAGGACGTACGAGAAAATGGCGACGAGACCAAACAGCCACAGTGATGCAGCAGCCACTCGCTTGTACTCATCGGCTCCGGAGCCCAGGACTCTGCTCTGCCGGCTGTTCCAAGCGCCGAGCATTAGCCACCACGCGACGACAAGCCCCAGGGAAAGCCAGAGGTACAGATATTCCTGACCATGGGCAACGAAGGTGGGTTCAAACCCGAACCTGACTATGTACGCGCCCGACACTGCCCAAACAATCACGAAGGCATCTACGACACGCAAAGTGCGAGAAGTTCGCGCGCGCCAATCTGGCTGCGTCCCCAATTTTTGTCCCCATTTTTACTAGTCGCCCTGCGGCCGAGTCCTGACGATAGGATATCCCGAGCCACCATACCTGCCGTAATGTTGCTTGCTCAGCGAGCCCCGGGCAGGAGGTTCTTCGCCACATAGTCCTTGAGCCGTAGGTGCGCCGACGGCGCGTTAAAGCCGGCATTCCTGATCTTCTTCAGATTCAGAACGCTGTTCAGTGGCCGAGGCGCTGCACTCTTGTCTCTGAAGTAGTCCTCAGTCGTTACCCCGGTTACGGATTGCCGCGATGATCCGGTTAGTTCGAAAACATCCGCCGCGACATTTGCCCAAGACTGAGGCTCTCCATCATTGCTGAGATTATAAGTTCCGTACTCGGCCCGGGAACCGAGCAGGTGCGCGATGCCGGCGGCGATGTCCTCGGTGAAGCTCAGCCGCCCGATCTGGTCGTCCACCACCGAGGGTTCAATGCCGCGCTCCGCCAGCGAGGCCATGGTGCGGACAAAGTTGTTGCCCTCGCCGATCACCCAGCTGGTGCGCACGATGTAGTGCCGGGGCACCACGCTGACCACGGCGTCGCCCGCGGCTTTGGTCTGGCCGTAGACGCCCAGCGGCGCAACCGGCTCCGATTCGTCGTGCGTGGCGCGGGTGCCGTCGAAGACATAGTCCGAGGACACGTGCACCAGCGTGAGGTCGTGCTCGACGGCGGTGCGGGCCAGCCGGGACACGGCTGTGACGTTGACCGCCCAGGCGGCGGCGCGTCCTTCGGCGGACTCGGCGGCATCCACAGCGGTGTAGGCTGCGGCGTTGATGATGGCGGAGTAATTCTTCCAGTTCCGTCCGGCGAAGGCGTCCTCGCTGCCTAGGTCAAACTCGTCCCTGCCGGCAAACTCAACGGATGCGTCCCCGTCGTACTGCTTGCGCAGGGCTTTGCCGAGCTGGCCGTTGGCGCCGACCACCAGGACCTTCTTCGGCGGCATCGGCGTGACATCCGCCAGGCGCGGGTGTGCCTTGTCCTTGTCGGAGAGCTCGGCTTCCTCCAGCGGCACCGGCCAGCTGATGGCGGCGGTCTCGTCGGCGAGGTTCAGGAACGTGTACTGGCCCTGGGCGTCGGCGGACCAGTGGTCGTTGACGAGGTAGGTGTATGCGGTGTTGTCCTCCAGCGTCTGGAAGGCGTTCCCCACCCCGCGGGGAACGAAGATGGCCTGGCTGGGATCCATCTCGGCGGTGAACACGGCGCCGAACGTCGGGCCCTCGCGCAGGTCCACCCAGGCGCCGAAAATCCGGCCGGTGGCCACGGAAATGAACTTGTCCCACGGCTCGGCATGGATGCCGCGGGTGGTGCCGGCCGACTCGTTGAACGAGATGTTGTTCTGCACGGGACGGAAGTCCGGCAGGCCCAGGGTCACCATCTTTTCGCGCTGCCAGTTCTCCTTGAACCAGCCCCGGTTGTCTCCGTGGACCGGAAGATCGTAGAGGACGACGCCGGGAATCGGGGTTTCGTGCGCTGTGAGCTTCTTCGAGAACTCGATCGACATGTCCTACTGGCCCTGTTCCTTGTACTTGGCTTCCGTCGCGGCCTTCTGCGGACGCCACCAGTCCTCGTTGTTCCGGTACCAGGCGATGGTGTCCTCGATGCCCGCCTCGAAGTTGGAGAACTGCGGCTCCCAGCCGAGTTCATCGCGGAGCTTGGCGGAGTCGATCGCGTACCGCATGTCGTGGCCGGGACGGTCCACCACGTGGTCGTACGCGTCCGCGGCCTGGCCCATGTGCTTGAGGATCAGTTCGACGACGTCCTTGTTGTTCTTCTCGCCGTCGGCGCCGATCAGGTAGGTCTCCCCGATCAGGCCCTTGGCGATGATCGCCAGGACCGCGGACGAGTGGTCATTTGCGTGGATCCAGTCGCGGACGTTCTCGCCCTTGCCGTACAGCTTGGGACGGATGCCGTCGATCACGTTGGTGATCTGGCGCGGGATGAACTTCTCCACGTGCTGGTACGGGCCGTAGTTGTTCGAGCAGTTGCTGATGGTCGCCTGCAGGCCGAAGGACCGCACCCAGGCGCGGACCAGCAGATCCGAGCCCGCTTTGGTGGAGGAGTACGGGCTGGAGGGGTTGTACGGCGTGCTCTCGGTGAACCGCTCCGGGTCGTCGAGCTCGAGGTCGCCGTAGACCTCGTCGGTGGAGATGTGGTGGAAGCGCTTGTTGTGCTTCCGCGCGGCCTCGATCAGCGTGTATGTTCCGATGATGTTCGTGTCCAGGAAGGGCCGCGGATCATGCAGGGAATTGTCGTTGTGTGACTCGGCGGCGTAGTGAACCACCACATCGCAGTCCGCCATCAGGCTGTCGACCAATGCCGGATCAGCGATGTCCCCGACGACCAGCTTGAAGCGGTCTGCCGGCAAGCCCGAGAGTGAGGCGCGGTTCCCTGCATATGTCAGCTTGTCCAGAACTGTAACCGCGTAGTCCGTGTGCTTGAGCACGTAGTGGACAAAATTGGAACCGATGAAACCGGCACCACCGGTCACGAAGATTTTCTGCATGATTCACATAGTTCCACATGACGCTGATTTGGTTGAACTAGCAATAACACGGAAACTAGACCACATGCGCGGGATAATCCTCGCCGGGGGGACCGGTTCAAGACTTCATCCGATTACTCAGGGCATCAGCAAGCAACTGGTTCCTGTCTACGACAAGCCGATGATCTACTACCCTTTGTCAACACTGATGCTGGCTGGCATCCGTGACATCCTGATCATCACAACTCCTCATGATGCGGACCAGTTCCAGCGCCTTCTCGGCGATGGCAGCCAGTTCGGTGTCAACATCACCTACACCCAGCAGCCCTCGCCTGACGGACTCGCACAGGCGTTTGTCCTAGGAGCTGAGCACATAGGAGACGGCCCTGTAGCGCTGGTCCTGGGTGACAACATCTTCTACGGCCAAGGGATGGGTACGCAGCTCCGCCGGTTCTCCAACATCGATGGCGGCGCCGTTTTCGGATACCGGGTAGCTGACCCCACCGCTTATGGCGTCGTTGAATTTGATTCCACCGGGCGGGCCATTTCCTTTGAGGAAAAACCCAAAAACCCCAAGAGCCACTACGCGGTGCCCGGACTGTACTTCTATGACAACGACGTTGTGGAAATTGCCCGTAATCTTAGGCCTTCGCTCCGTGGGGAACTCGAAGTTACGGACATCAATCAAGAGTATCTGGACCGCGGCAAGCTTCAGGTGGAGATCCTTCCCCGCGGCACTGCATGGTTGGATACGGGGACCTTCGATTCCCTCAACGAGGCATCGGAGTTCGTGCGTACAGTGCAGAAACGGCAGGGTCTGTCCATCGGTTGCCCAGAAGAAATCGCTTGGAGGCTTGGGTTCTTGGACGATGACGAACTAGCCGAGCGAGCAGCGCCCCTGGTCAAGAGCGGGTACGGGCAGTATCTGCTGAACTTGTTGGAATCAGAGCTGGCCAGCGTGTCCATATAGACGGGCCCAAACGATCCACCAAGGCGGGCCGTTAGCAAACGGAATGACTCAGGGAGAGCCATTCCCAAATGATAATCTCGACTCGGGCACTTTTCACTGACCTTAGGTACTTGTCAACATGGGGGACTTCACGTAATGGGACGATCTGTCGCGATCATCGGGACACGAGGGTATCCGAGCTACTACGGAGGCTTCGAAACCGCTGTCCGGAAGCTCGCACCCTATCTGGCCAGTCGGGGTTGGGAAGTGACGGTATATGGCCGCCCGGGAGCCAAATCGGACGATCCGGGCCGAGATCCGCGGGTGAACGTGGTCACTACTCCAGGCATAGAAAACAAATCCCTAAGCACCTTGAGTTTCGGATTTACGTCATGCTTGCACGCCGCATGGAAAAAGCCGAGCGTCGCTCTAGTAATGAACGTCGCAAACGGGTTTTGGCTACCGATACTCGCACTTAGGGGAATCCCGACGGTCGTCAATGTCGACGGAATCGAGTGGGAACGCGCCAAATGGGGTCGATTGGCGAAATTTGTCTTCAAACTTGGTGCCCGCTTGACCGCTCGTTATGGAACCGTTTTGGTTGCAGACTCCAAGGAAATCGCTCGCAGGTGGCAGGTAGATTTCTCTCGCGAGAGCGTATTCATTCCTTATGGGGGTGATGCTAGTTCCGCGCCCGGAGCGGACTCCTTCCCGGAAGGGCGCTATATCCTTGCGGTCGCAAGGTTCGTGCCAGAAAATACGGTTCCGGAGTTCCTGCAGGCGGCAGAAAATCTAGCCCGCGACTATCAAATTGTAATAGTAGGATCCTCGGGATACGGCGGCGCCTTGGAAGAACAAGTTGAAGAACTTGTGAGCAAGACTGCAAATGTCCATTGGCTGGGGCATGTGGCCGATGATCAGAGACTGTTGTCACTGTGGAAGAACTGTGGTGCGTATTTCCATGGTCACAGCGTGGGCGGAACGAACCCGGCACTGGTCCAGGCGATGGCTAATGGGGCGCCCATCGTCGCCCGTTCTACTGTGTACAACCGTGAGGTTCTGGGTCCGGACGGTGCGTTCTGTGATCCTGAGCCGTTGGCAATTGAAGTGGCAATTCGCCACGTCATGGAGTCAGCCGAGGAACAGGAACGGTTGTCCAACGTTTCATTGGACCGTGTCCAGAAGGGCTACACCTGGGAGGCTGTATGCCACTCCTATGAGGTCGAATTGGCCAAGCAGACCACTGCGAGGTCTAGCGTTGGTAACGCGCTGTGAAGGCCTTGAGATATGAAGGACTCGAGCCGGGGGCGAACAGCCTGGCATCAGCTCAGATGCTGGCCAGAGCGCTGCCGATGCTGCTTCGTGGTTCGATTTTGAAGCCGTGGCTGAGGCACTCGAAGGGCCCGCTTTTCGTTGGCAGAGGCGCCAGACTGTCGAACCCGCAATACATCTCTCACAATGGTCGTATGGTTGTGGAAGATTTCGCTGAGGTTCAAGGACTTGCTAAATACGGACTCAATTTCGGCACTGATGTATCTGTCGGCCGTAGTACGCTAATTCGTCCATCTAGTTACTATGGCGGCGAAATCGGCGTGGGTCTTTGGGTAGGTGACCGGTCAAGTTTTGGTGCCGGTTGCTTTATTGGCTGTTCGGGAGAAATCCGGATCGGAAACGACGTGATGCTGGGGCCGGGCGTGAAGTTGTTTTCGGAGAACCATGCATTTGCTGACACAGGCCGTACGATCAAGTCGCAGGGCGTTGAACGCAGCTACCTGACTGTGGGCGACGACACTTGGATAGGGAGCGGCGCCACTGTAACTGCGGGCGTCACCATTGGTTCTGGTGTAGTGGTGGCTGCCGGAAGCGTAGTCACGCGGGACGTTCCTGACGGTGCCGTTGTTGCAGGCGTGCCGGCTAAGATTTTGCGGCTACGGTGAGCGAATCAATGCACGCAAGGTCGGCAAAAACTATGTTTCTGCACTCCTCGAACGAGATGTACGGCGCGGACAAGATACTCCTGGAGATATTGCAAGCGCTCCCAGACGCCTCTCGCGAGCGAGCAGTCGTTTGTATTCCCGATGATCTTCCCCCCGGGGACGGCCGGTTTGCAGCCGCGCTCTCGGAGCTTGGAGTCGATGCGGCTACCGTGGGGTTGCCTGTCCTCAGGCGTCGCTACCTGACCGTAAGCGGCTTATTGCCGCTTTTGGGCCGGCTGTGGACGACTTTTCGATTTCTGCGTTCGTCAAAACCCGATGTCGTGTATTGCACGACTTCAGCAATGGTCTTATGCCTGCCACTGGCTTGGATTTCCGGTGTCAAGACAAGGGTTCTCCACGTGCAAGAAATCTGGACGGGGAAAGAAGGTAAGGTCCTCGGCCTCTTTAGCCGACCGGCAAATCACATCCTTTGTATTTCTTCAGCCGCGTACAGCTCTCTGCCGAGGTCATTGAATAAGCGGGCTGAGCTTTTGGTCAATGCACACCAGGATTCAGGCAAGATGATCGTTTCAAGGCCGACCCGTGGGCCGTTGCGGTTCGTTGTCGCCAGCCGTTGGAACGCGTGGAAAGGGCATCGAACGCTGCTGGAGGCGTGGGACGCTGAGACCGCTCCCGGTGAACTAGTCATACTCGGTGGGCCACCGCCGATAGGAGAGGGCACCGACATCCCGGCGCTTGTAGCAAATCTGCGCCATCCCGAGTCGGTCTCTGTTGTAGGCGAGGTGGCGGATATAGAGGCCCATCTCGATGTCGCTGATTTCCTGATTCTTCCGTCAGATAGTCCGGAGCCCTTCGGCTTGGTCGTACTTGAGGCTTTTGCCAGGGGGCGGTCAGTCATTGCAAGCAGAGCAGGCGGGGTCGTCGATGTCGTGACAGACGGATCTGACGGCCGGCTGTATGAAATCAAAAATGTAGAAGCACTGCGTTCCATTTTGCAATCCGTGGACCGGCAGCAGGCGATTCAAATGGGTTCAAACGCAAGGCAAACCTATGAACAAAAGTTCTCAATCTTTGCGTACAGAAAACGTTTCGCAAACTTCTGGGAAAGAATTTTGGAATCGCGTGAGTCGAGGGAACGTGCCCACAGCTAATATTGTCTATTGGTATGGTCTGAAGGACATGCCACGCGACGGGGGAGGGCTTCGGGCGATTGCTTGGAATGATGCCCTGACAGAACTTGGTTTCAAGACTTCAGTGCACGCGCTCAGGTCAGTTGCTCTCGGGCCTTCGTCGAAAAATCTATTGAGAGCTATCAAGAAGCAGCTGATTCCGATGCCCTTGGCGTCGTCTCTGCCATTGATGGCACCCGCGGACCTCAACGTGGTGACTGTTCCTGCGGTTTTCTCCTCCGCAGTCTCGATGCTTGATCAATCCAGCTTGGTTTTCGACTGGATGGACCTGTGGAGTGTCAACGCGTTGACGATGGGACGCTCCTCTTGGATGTCCCGCCCGGGGGGCATAATTCAGAGCAAAGTGTGGGCGCGAAGGCAGCGGGCGCTCGTGACTCGACCGGCAGCGAATATCTTCGCTGGTTACGAAGACCACGAATCCACGGAAGTCACCGGGTCTGCTCCTGGTTTTTGGATTCCAACGCCGATTTCGGCAGCTCAACGGGCATGGCCGCAGCCAACTCGCGCAGTTCGGCGGGTCGGATTCATCGGCAATTTCGTGTACCCTCCGAATGTTATGTCCTTGAAAGACTTTTTCGACAAATACGGAAGGATATTCCTCGATAAGGGCATTGAAATCTATGTGGCTGGATTCGGCTCTGAAGTGGTCACGACCTGGGGGGTAAATGCCACAGTTCTCGGCAAAGTAGAATCGCTCGCTGCATTTTATGGGTCAATTGATGCAGTGATTGTTCCAATTGACCATGGCGGAGGAATAAAGGCCAAAGCTGTGGAAGCGATGGCATACGGTATTCCGGTCTATGGGACGTCACATGTGGCCAGCGGGTTCAGTCCTGAGTGGAGGCGGTTCATTGGGGACATAGACGACCTGCTGCGAACCGGGGCGATAACGATTCCCACACCTTCTAAGCAGGAATTCAGCACGATATTCAGTCAAGCAGCCTTTACCGCCGCTGTCGCACGGGTGGTAGACCTTGTCAAACCAAATGTCTAGCAAGGCACTAGAGGAGTGGACGCATGCGCCTGTACCTGCAGGGACTTAAGTTATGGATCGGGTTCGTCGTGGGCCGGATTCCTTGGCATGCGTTCCGCTTATTCGTTTATCGCCGGTTCTTGGGGATGAAGATTGGGCCTAAGACGACTGTTCACTGGCGGCTTGCATTCTTTGCGCCACAAGGAATCACAATTGCCAATAACTCTATAGTAGGAAACGATTGCTTTCTCGACGGCCGCCTTGGCCTGGATATCGGCGGGAATGTCAACATTGGCGGACACGTGCAGATCTTTACTGTGGGTCACGATCCACAGAGCAAGTCTTTTGCTGCAAAGGGTGGTCGTGTGACTATCGGTCCGAGAGCATATGTAGCCTCCCGCGCAACCGTTCTCCCTTCCGTGACAATCGGTGAGGGCGCTGTAGTAGCAGCCGGTGCCGTTGTTTCGAAGGACGTCGCACCGTACACAATCGTGGGTGGCGTGCCGGCGCAGGTCATCGGGCAAAGGACCCAAGATCTTGACTACGATCTCGACTTCCACATGCCATTTCAGTAGTCACACGGATTTATCAGATAGGACCACTCAATGACTAAACGCGTATTGGTACTCTGGGCAGATGAGGAATCGAGTAATTTGGGGGTGCGTGTCCTCGGCCAAGGAGCGGCGGCGCTCGCCAGAAGGGCTTGGGGCCCCGAGACTGTGATTGACTTTCAAAGTTTCAGCTACGGCCCCTTGCAAACCCAACTTTCCGGGAAAATCGTTCTAAAGGGTCTGCTTACTGCCAATCGAGATCTTCGAAGGCGTATGGAAAAGTACGATGCGGTCATCGACACAGGGGCTGGAGACAGTTTTACCGACATCTACGGTCTGAAGCGTCTGGCAATTATGTTTTATACAAGGTTCGTTGCTCAAAAGTCTTCCGTTCCAGTCATCCTGGCGCCGCAGACCATCGGCCCATTCGAGACGCGGGTGGGCAGGTTTCTTGCAAAGCGGACGCTTCGGTTTGCGCATTCGGTGATGGCCAGGGACAGCGTAAGCATGGAGTTTGCTAAGGGATTAGGCCCGGGAGCGGACTGCCTCGCAACCGATGTCATATTCGCCCTCGAACAGCCTCCGGCCCCGGCGTCGTCCACAGCAGACGTAGTTTTGAATGTGTCCGGTCTCCTGTGGAGCGGTGACGCCCACGTCTCCAAGGATAAATACCAGTCCTTGACAAGGGAACTGATCGAGCAATTGTTGGCGGCAGGCCGATCTGTGACCTTAATGGCACACGTGCTAGATAACCCCTCGCCCGACAACGATGTTGCGGTAATTAGGAAGCTGGCCGCAGAATTTCCTGATCGGGTTACGGTTTTCATCCCGAAGGACCTGGAAGACGTAAGACGATTCATCGGCGGCTGCAGTGTTGTCATCGGGGCGCGAATGCATGCGTGCCTCAACGCCTTGTCTGTCGGAAAGCCCGCAATCCCCTTGGCCTATTCACGGAAGTTCGCCCCCCTTCTTGCTGACATAGGATGGCCGCACACTTTGGATCTCAGAAGCGACGAAGAGATAGTAAGAAATGTTATGGCGCTTCTAGACGGCGGACAACTGAGTGCAGACGCTGACAGCGTACGTGCTAAGGCAGAGGAACGGCTAAATGCGGCTGTTGGTCATCTCACTGATCAGGTCGGAGTCCGTCGTTGACCACCCCGACGTCCACAGCGTTCGATGATCTTGTCAATTCCGTAGTAGCAAATGGAAATTGTTCCGGTTGCGGTGCCTGCGCGCTGATTGACTCCGGGCTTTCCATGGAACTCGACGAGAGCGGCTTCAACCGTCCAAAGAGGCTAATTCCCTTAGCAGTCAAACGTGATGCGCAAGCCTCTCGGGAGTTTTCCGCCAGTTGCCCCGGGATGGTGGTTCGCCGACCCGTTGCGGAAACTGGGGTGACCTACGCATCGGACCCAGCCCTGGGACGTGCTGTTTCAAGTTGGCAGGCTTGGGCCGTCGACGCCGACACTCGCTTCCGAGGCAGTAGCGGGGGAGTACTTACTGCCATATCTGGATGGTTGGTGGAATCCGGTCGAGCCACAACTGTGGTAGGAGCAGCTGGTGATGCAGCGCAACCGAGACGAACGGTCTCGATAGAGCTCGGGAAGGGTGCCGATTTCAAGCAACAGTCGGGGTCGCGCTATGCTCCAGTTTCAATGGCGTCCCACGAGTCCGCTTTGGGCAGTGACTCCGTTGTAGTCGGAAAACCATGTGAGGCGTCGGCGCTATCGCAGCTAATGTCGAGCAGGGGGCAAATGGATTCCCCGATACTCTTGTCTTTCTTCTGTGCCGGCGTGCCAAGCCAGCAGGCGACCGAACGATTGCTAACGGAACTGGGCATACCGCATGCGGCTCCTCTCCGAACTCTACGTTATCGTGGCCATGGCTGGCCTGGAAACTTTTATGCGGAGAGTGTCGAGGGAGCCAAGGCCTCAGCGAGCTACGACGAATCTTGGGGCAAGCAGCTCGGGCCATCAATGCAATGGCGCTGCAAAGTATGTCCTGATGGAGTTGGGGAAAGCGCTGACATCGTCGCCGGTGACTACTGGAAGACAGATGCAAAAGGCTACCCTGTTTTCACTGACAGCAGTGGCGTTAGTGCACTCATTGCCAGAACCAAAAGGGGTCATGAAATCATCGTGGCCGCGATCCAAAGTGGCGTCATTGAAGCGGAGCCGCTGGAGCTCAGTCACATCAGCAACATTCAGCCCTACCAGGTCGAGAGGCGAGCAACGCTTTGGGCGAGATTGCTCGGCAGACGCCTGGCTGGATGGAAGGTCCCGAGCTATACGGGGTTCGGCCTCTTCGCCCAATCTTTGCAGAATCCGGTGCGTGCGTTGCGGTATGTGTATGGATCTTTTCGAAGGTCGAGGCTGCAGAGTCCGCGTGACTGAGTCGATAAGAATAGATCTACCCGGCGGTCTTGAGTGAGGGCCCTTGTGCACCTCGCGGGTAACGTGGCGCCTGTCTTAGCGGGATTGATTACTGCACCCCTGACAGCCCGCAGTCTAGGCCCCGCCGCGCGTGGCGAGCTCGCCATTCTTCTTCTCGTATCAGTTTTCATCGGCCTAGTTGGTGCCTTGGGGCTCGGCCTAGTGGCGCGGCAGGCCGTGTCGGCCGATCTTGGTCAGGCTCATGGTTGGAGTGAGCGAGGACGGCGGATCACCCTTGTCTCAGTAGTCGTGGCGATCATCATTGGATTCGCCCTGAGTAGTTTTATGGGCCTTGAGCCAACTGAGGCTGCGGCGGCAACGGCTCTCTTCGCATTGGCGGGCATGAGCGCCAGCAAGAGTATCGACGCGAATGTACTTATCGTTGCGGGCCTCACGCGTCAGTTTGGACTAGCCAATATGTCGGCATCCGCAACGGTCTGTTTGGGCATTGTTGGTGCGTATCTTACGGGTACGTTGACTTTGTCTTCGGCAGTGCTCTGCAATGCCGCATCTTTAGTTGCCCAAATGATCCTCATAACGCTTCCCCGACGACGCCTACTCCGGTCGCTCCCTCAGCCGCTATTCAAACCGGAGCCTTTTCGCTCATTGGTGAAGAGGGCCTGGAAGGCTTGGCGCTCGCAGGTACTTGAGGCAGGACTGACCCGCTCCGACAGTTTGCTCTTTATGACGCAGTCGTCTTTGCAAATAGTAGGCTACTACGCCGTGGTTTCGCTCATTCCTGTCATGTCATACCAAGTCTTTCAGACACTCATTCAGCGGTCGTATGGCCGGAACCCTACACTCCGGTTGAAGGAGCGGACGTGGCGGTTATGGCAGCAGTGCGTCATCTTGAGTATTCCGCTGGCTTCCGTGGCTGCTGCCGCAGCGGTGATGCTCATCCCAGCACTATTTGGCGAAGAGTTTGCCCCCGCATTAGAACTGCTCGTTCCCGCGTGCGTAATGACCCTCGGCCTTGGCGGACTCGCACCGGTTCTACAGCATTTCGCAGTTTCGCCCATGCGCGATGTCTGGTTTCCCATCTCGTTGATTTCAATTTACGGCGCAGGTTGGCTATTCGGACTGGCGATGGGTCCATCAAATGGAGTCGCCCTCATAGGGACTCTGTTTGCAATCCTTAGCGGCGTTTACATTTATCTGCTTGCAGGCCCGAAGTCCTTCCGTAGGATTTGATAGCGCCGGCGGTTTGCGGAGATAAATTGATCACAGACAGCCGCTACGTTCTACCGAAGACTCGGTCATGTTCGTCGGGGGGTCATCGCAACCGCTCGTTGAGGCTGGTTCAGGGGCGCCACCCCAAAATTCGCGAATCAAGAAGCCCTGTTGGATTCCGAAGTAGACAGATCACCGACCGTGGCAGATAGCGTGAGTTGGTACTGGCGTTCCGGGTTGTTGGTACTGCTGTTCCGGTGAGTTGGTACTGTCGTGGCCTGTGGGTGCTGCGCTGTGGGTGAGGCGGTGCATTGGGCGCCGCCTTTTCCTGTGTGGAGGCAGCATGGCCGATTTCAAGGCCATTATGACCCTGGCCGTTGCCGGTCGCAGCTATGACGAGATCGTCGCGAGGGCGGGGTGTTCACGCCGTGACGTGGCCGCGGCGAAGAAGATGATCGCGGCTTACGGATTCACGGCCGGGCAGGTCGGGGCGATGTCCCCGCAGGAGATCGCCCGGTTGTTTCCCGATGGCCGGAAGAGGGTCACGGAGTCATACGAACGCCCGGATTTTGATCGGGTTCTGGCCTCGATGAGGGAGAACCGGCATTTCACCCTTCAGCAGGCCTGGAGCAGGTATTTGGCTTCGGGCACCGCGAACGGCGGGAAGAAGTACGGGTATTCACAGTATTGCGCCCTGTTCGCCGAGCATGCCCGGGTGAGCGATGTGGTGGCGACGCTGCGCCACGAGCCGGGCCGGGCGATGCTGGTGGACTGGGCCGGGGACACCCTGGAAGTGGTGGACGCGGTCACCGGGGAGGTGACCGGGGTCTATCTGTTCGTGGCGGTGCTGCCGTATTCCGGGGCGGTGTTCTGCCATGGGTACACGGACATGACATCGGCGTCCTGGATTGCCGCCCATGTGGCGGCTTTCTCGTTCTATGGTGGGGTGCCGCAGCTGGTGGTCCCGGACAATCCGGCGACCTCGACCCACCGGCCGAAGCGGGGCGAGTCGGCCCGGGTGCCGGACCACTGGGAATAGACACCACCCAGGACATGGTGCCGGCCCCGAGCAGGCCAGCGACGGGCCGGTACCGAGTTCCCAGAATCTCAGTACCAACTACCCAGACCAGCAGTACCAACAGAAGCTATCTGCCAGACCGGATGTCCGCCGTATAAAAAAGAGCGCGGCAGGAGGCGTGTCAGTGGTCGTTGAGCCGATTACCTAGGACGAAGCGTGCTGAGCGCGTAACTGGATGAAGCTCCGTGTCAGCGCGTGGCTTCCAAAAATCTCCCCTGACCTGGAAACGAGGTCGGCACAACGGGCAACAAACGACGCCTCATGGCTCTGTTCTCGTCGCCACTGGTACAAATGAACGATTCGCCCACCTGGACGCTGACGGGCGGGCGGAGTTTTCGCCAGTTATGTGAGACCGAATCGCAAGCCCGAGGGCTAGGAACCAAATACTGCCTAAACCCACCCATGAATGCAGGGCTAAATAGGATCCGGAGGCCGACACAAGTAGCGCCACCTGACCGGCGGGAGTTCTTAAACGATCGGCGCGAAGAACAAAAATGACCAATGCAATGATTGCCAGCACGCCCGGCCAGCCGAAGTCGAACATTATTAGTGCAAACTCTGAGTCGACAGTTTTTGCCATATCGAGTTGCCCAAAGTGGCTGCTGGCTACGTATACACCTTCTGGTAGGCCCGGTAAACCCCAACCCCATGGCTGATCGAGAAGCGACTGCGCAGCAAATTTATAGAGAGTTGAACGATATTCCGCGCTTGCATCTGTTGCCGAGGTGCTACTTAGGGCATCCGTCCCAGCCCCAAAAAGAAGCGATACTAAGGCGAAAGAGGCCCCGGCCAATGAAAGGACCCTAAGGGCTCGTGTTCTGTTTTGGGTGACAAGCCTAAACCGGAATCCCAGTGACAATGCAAACCACGCGGCGAGGAGAATGAGAGCGCCGCGGCTGTTGGTGGAATAGATGCCGCCAAATAGAACTGTATAGGCCAAGAGCCTCATCCATTTGACAGGTATCGCGGCTTTTACGAGAGGGAAAGCCGCGATAAGGAGAACTGACAAGACAAGGGGGTGTTCAGCGAACACGATGCTCCGAATGCTGCCGTCACGAATCAGGCGGCCACTGTTCTCGTAGCCACCGGCTACGAGAAACGAGTTCCTGAGGCGTTCTAAAACGGCCAGGATGCTCATTAGGACACTCACGTATACATAGATATTGGCCAGGCGTACCGTGGTGGTTGATTTAGCGATCAACCAACCCAGCAGAAACATGGAAGGGTACAGCGCCGAATACCTAAAAAGCCGATCTAGATATTGCACTTCAACAAAAATCTGACCAACACCGAATATTAGAAGAAAAGCAAAGGGCGCAGCGCATCCCATGGCGGCTGTTCGGGATGAGTATCCTAGTCGCCGATCCAGAAGCAGTGAACCGATAGCCAATATTGCTGCCGCAAATAGGGCAAATCGGATTGGAATAAGAGTCTGAATGTAGCCCGCGCTGAACGCTAGCCCGACAATCGCAAAGACAAGCGACTTGACAAGCCAGCCTCTAACCCAGATAAGACCCACCCAAGCGAGCGCCAGCAATGCCACGCCTATATATATGATGTCATTCATGATTTCTCTGTCATCCGAGGAGGAAAAGCCAATTGTCGGAGCGGGCATCTGTTGTGAAGAGATGCAGGTCGGGCTGAGATTTCAGCTCCAATGAAGGGTTGCCTGCGAGAGAATTGTGGGAAGACTCTTTCGGGACGCGGTCACGTTACCAGCGGGGCTAGCTGACTCACGATGGCTTTACCTTCCGACACTGCCCTGTTGCTCTCCATCGCCTTTTCTCTCATGCTAGGTGATGGATGGACTCGTGCTAAAAGACTCCGCGCTCGTACTTCTGCGCGGACGATCATTCTTTCGAAGGGGCGCATATAGCGAAGAGCAAGGATTATTCGGTTTCTTATTGCTAGGCTCCGAGACGGTCCGTTTGCAGATTGCTCAACGATTGCATCGAGGTTCGTCAAAACAGGTACTCCAGCGCGACGTGCGAGGAGACCAAGTGCAACGTCCTCCATGTACATGAAAAACTCCTCGGGGATTCCACCGAGCCGGCGCCACGTGCCAAGGTCAATTACAAAGGCTGCGCCGTCGACCCACTTCACCCGCCGGAGTCCGCGCGCACTGGCAGCGACGTCGTGCTTTGGGTAGTAAAAGGGCAGAGAAAGGTGACCTCCATTGGACCAAACCGACTCCACACCCCTATAGTCTCGCGTTACGAGCTTCGGTCCGATGATGTGGCCGCCAGGAAACTCTTTGGCCGTAGCGTGTAATTGGCTAAGCGCATCGTCGCGGAAAAGTGCCTCGTGCGTACAGACGAGGATCTCCGACACGTCCGGCAATGTCTTCGCCACTGCCCTAATACCGTGATTCACGCCGCCTGCATAGCCCCTGTTCTCACCGTCAGCGAGAACAGTTGCCCTTTGACGATACACATCCTCTGTTAGTGTCGCGGAGTTGTCCACTACGACGAGATGTTCTCGGTCGAAATGTCGACTCAAGTCATCCAGGGTGAGCCGCATTGTGTCGTGACTATTGTAGTGAACAATAACTACGGCCATGCCGGAAATCGTCGACGTCATATTTTTTCCATCTCTCGGCCTATACGCTTGAGTATTTCAGCCGCTTCGTGCGGAGTACGTAACCAGAAGTGACTCTCTAGAACAAGTTCTCCGAGTTGAGGAGTGAAGCGCCTGCCAATTACTCGGGCGGGATTGCCAGCGACAACGGCGAAGTCTTCTACATCGCGGGTCACGATGCTGCCCGCGCCAATAACAGCGCCAACCCCAATCCTCGTGCAGCCAGGAAGGATGGATACGTTTGCGCCGATCCAGGAATCGTGCCCAATCCAGCATCCCGACCGCTCAACGTCCATGCCTTTGTCCACTAACCCCAGCGCGGGGTTATAGAAAAGTGGGTGGAGTGTCGGCCGGTCCAATGGGTGTGCAGCACCAAACCGCCGAACGTTTGGTCCTATCGAAACGTAGGCACCAATCGTGGTCTTTACATCGCAGTTACCAGTGGCCAGTAGAGAGCCGTAGGAATAGTTGCCCACATCTACTCTGTAGTACTGGCTGAGAATGTCGCGCAGCGTGAGAGAGTACATGTCCCCGCCTTCGCGCTTGGTCATCCACCGCAGAATTCGTGCGCGAAGAGGAATCCGAGCATAGAGTTTTACAAAAAGCTTACTGAGAATGAATCGCTTCATTTACTTCACCTCTAATGGCGTCATGTCAACGAGCCGGGCCACGACCTGACAGAGACCAGCCCCGACTGAGAAAGTGGTCCAGAGTAAGGAGAATCAGCGCTTGACCGGGAAGACGCTTGCTCGCCGTCTGCCCGCGTCACTGCCGCTATCCGAATCGTCAAAGATATCGGCACCACTGCGCCGTTTCGGCGGGGTAGTGACAGATCGCGATCCACTGGTCGTGGCGGAACCGTAGCTGTAGTAGCTGTAGGCGTAAGCATCCGGCCCTTTAGTGGGGAGCCTGTTGAGTACAAAACCGAGTAGGTTGGAGTCGACCATCCTGAGGGAGCCGAGAGACTTTTCCAAGTCATGGTGCCGCAACTTCTGCGAGCCAACTACGAGTACAACGCCGCCGACATGCTGAGAAAGAACTGCAGCGTCCGTGACCGGAAGCAAAGGCGGAGCGTCAATTATGACGGTGTCGAACGTATCCTCCAGCCGCCGAATGAGGATGTTCATTTCATCCGACCCGAGCAACTCGCTCGGGTTGGGTGGGATTTGGCCGGACGTTAGCACGTGAAGCTGATCGTCGCCCCATGGCTGGAGGAGGTCGCTTACATCGGCAGTCCCGACCAATGCCGTTGTCAGACCGGCGTTGCGTTCCAGCCCAAGGTATTCGCTGACCATGGGTCGACGCAGATCTGCATCGACCAAGCACACAGCTTGCCCGGCCTGAGCGAGTGCAATTGCCAGGTTGGTTGCCGTCGTGCTTTTGCCCTCGCCGGGAAGCGACGACGTAATGAGGACGGTCTTGGCATGGCCGGATACGTTCGCGAACTGCAGGTTCGTACGAAGCTGCCTGAAGGATTCGGCTCGTGGACTCTGGGGAGCGGCTTGCGTCAGGAGCGGCTTCCGTGTCGCGTTTTGGTCAAAGGAGATCCCGCCCAGTATCGGTGCATCTGTAACGCGCCGCAGGTCTGCTTCGCCGCGAATTCGGTTGTCGAGGGTGGTCCTGAGCACGGCCATGCCTACACCCAGGAAGGTTCCGAGAATCAAACCAAGGATTAGATTCATCCGCGTATTCGGTGCCGACGGCGCGGTCGGAGCACTTGCAGGGCGAACGACAGAAAGGCTTACGGGCGATGTTCCGCCCGTCTTGGGTGTCTCTAATGAATCCACAGCCTTGATCATGCTGCTGGCAATTGCTTGGGCAATCGCTGCGGACTGGACCGCCGAAGAGTCGGAGACGGCTATGTTGATAAGCACCGTATTGACGTCTGACGTGGCCTTGACTCGTGTTGCCAGATCCTCCGCTGTGGTTTCCAATCCTAAGGAGTCGATGGCTGGCTGAAGAACTATGGGGGTGGTGACCGTTTGAACGTAAGACTGAACTCGAGCTTGACTGAATGAGTTGCCTTGCTGAAGCTCAAGAACAGAGCCGGAACCCTGAATAGCAACGAATAGCTGGGTTTGTGACGTGTAAGTTGGCGGGGTGAGGACAGCGGCGGCGCCACCTATCAATAGCCCGGTCATGCTTGCTGCGACGATAATGATCCAGTTGCGGCGAAGGATGCGCAGATAATCGCGTAAGTCCAAACCGAGGTCCCCCCGTGATGATTTTCCTAGAGCCGCGAAGAGCAAGACACTAGAACCGCAGTCTTCGTACGGTCACGCCAATTGTAACCGCCATGGGTCCGGCGTGAATTGCGAGCAGCTCCGGAACGTAACGGTTCCAGTCGAGAAAGGGCCTCTGCCCACCGAACTCGAGGCTGTTATGCCGGACCAAAGCGGGCGTATCCAGGAGCTACCGCGTATCCAGGTCTTCGAACACCAAGAACGTCTGCGTATCTAGGACGCCGGGCATGGACTGTAACTGATCGAAGATCACGCGCCGTAGGTCCACATTGTCCACTGCTCGTACGAGCAGTATGACGTCAAAGTCCCCACCCACCAGCGCTATGTGGTGCACTTCGGGAATGGCCCTCAGCTGTTCGCGGAGTTCACGCCAAGAGTGCTGACTTACCTTTAGCGTCACGTAGGCCGACGACTTCAGCCCCGCTTTGATCGGGTCCACAAGAGCCGTGAACTTAGTTAGTACGCCCTGGCCCGTTAGCCGGGCAATCCGGGTGTAGGCGTGAGCCCTCGAGATATGGACGTTCTCTGCAACCTGGGTGACGGACATCCGGCCGTCCCTTGTCAGCTCAGCAATGATGTTGCGATCCACATCGTCAAGCGGCACCGCCGTCTGTTGCTCCTCAACTGCCTCGGCCATTTGTCTTCAGCTCCCGCCCGTTCCACAGCCACATTTGCAATTTGTCTTTCAGAATAGTCGAGTAGGGCGTACTTCTCCACGATTCCTGGCGGCGGTGGATACGAAACATCATCCGGGACCATACTGAAAGTGAATAGTGGCTATAAAAGGACGGACCAATGACGATCTCCGCAGACCACACTGCGCCCGGCGCGCCGGGGCAAGCGCAGCTTGCCTCACAGCAAGCCGAGGACAGATATCTGCCCGGCGCTGCCGCAGAAGCCGTGCTCAAGTTCGGCATCACCGCCGAGGACTACATGCTGCCCGCCCGCCATCAGATCCAGATGGTGGACCAGGACGGCAACCTGAAGCACTACTCAGAGCAGGGCGCCGAGCCGGGCCACGAGTATCCGCTGCCCGGCGATGAGGAACTCCTCACCGCTTACGAACAGCTGGTTGTCGGCCGGCGGGTCAATGACCAGAACTCCGCACTTGTCCGCCAGGGTCGCATGGCCGTTTATCCCTCTAGCCATGGCCAGGAGGCATGCCAGGTAGCCGCCGCACTCTGTCTTGCCGAGGGCGACTGGATGTTCCCCACGTACCGCGACGCCGTCGCCGTCATGGCCCGCGGCGTGGACCCGATCGACGCGATGACCATTTTCCGCGGCGACTGGCACGGGGGCTACGACCCGCTCGAACACAAAGTCGGGATCCAGTGCACGCCGCTCACCACGCAGTTGCTCCACGCCGTTGGCGTCGCGCACGCCGCCAAGCTGCGCGGCGAGGACACTGTGGTGCTGGCCATGTGCGGTGACGGCGCCACTAGCGAGGGTGACTTCCACGAGGCCCTGAACTTCGCCGCAGTCTTCCATCTGCCCGTCATCTTCTTCGTTCAGAACAACCAATACGCCATCTCCGTGCCGCTGGCCCACCAGTCCGTCGCCCCATCGCTCGCCCACAAGGCCGTGGGCTACGGCATGGCGGGCGAACGTGTGGACGGCAACGACGTTGTCGCGCTCCTCGCTGTGCTGGACCGTGCCGTCAAGCTCGCCCGCGAGGGCTCCGGCCCACTCCTTGTTGAGGGGCACACCTACCGCATGCAGGCGCACACCAACGCCGACGACGCCACCCGCTACCGCCAGGACAGTGAAGTGGCAAAGTGGCTGGCCCGCGATCCGCTGAGCCGGATGCGGAACTACCTCACGGGTAGGGGCCTGCTGGACGACGACGGCGAGTCCCGGATCGCGGAGAAGGCCGAAACGGTTGCCACCCAGCTCCGCAACGGCCTCGGTGAGGAAGCGTCCGTCGATCCTCAAGATTTGTTCAGATATGTCTTTGCAAACCAGACCACGCAGCTCAAAGAACAGTCTGCTCTCGTCGCCGACGAGGTCACCCGCGACGCTTCCGGCGCTGCATCCGAAACGGAGGCCACCAAATGAGCCCCACCATTATCACGTCCTCCGAGGCCAATGGGAACGTCAGCTCCGCCACGGCACGTGCTGCCACCTCGGCCGCAGCCAGCGCCGAAGCATCCGGCCCGCAGCCTGTCACTATGGCTAAAGCGCTGAACACCGCCATGGTGCACGCGATGCACGCAGATGAATCCGTCCTCGTGTTCGGCGAGGATGTCGGAAAACTCGGCGGCGTCTTCCGCATCACCGACGGCCTCATGGCCGCCTTCGGCGAACAGCGTTGCTTCGACACCCCTCTGGCTGAGTCCGGCATCGTTGGCATGGCGGTCGGCATGGCGATGAACGGCATGCGCCCGGTCATCGAGATGCAGTTCGATGCCTTCGCTTACCCGGCTTTCGAACAGATCGTCAGCCACGTGGCCAAGATGCACAACCGCACCAAGGGCCGGGTGAAGCTGCCCATGGTCATCCGGGTTCCCTACGCTGGCGGCATCGGGGGAGTGGAGCACCATTGCGACTCGTCTGAGTCGTACTACGCACACACCGCCGGCCTGAAGGTCTACACTCCGGCGACTGTGGCGGATGCCTACCGCATGCTTCGCGAGGCCATCGACTCGGACGACCCCATCATGTTCATGGAACCAAAGAAGCTCTACTGGTCCAAGGATCTCGTGGATCTTGAGCTGCTTCGTGAGGAGTACGAGGGGAAGAATATGAACGGGCGGGCTACCGAGGGTCGCGCTGCTGTGGCCCGTTCCGGCACTGATGCCACGCTCATCGCGTATGGGCCGTCCGTCCCCACCGCCTTGGCCGCCGCCGCCGCGGCCGCCGAGGAAGGCCGCTCTCTCGAAGTGATCGACATCCGCACGATCGTGCCATTCGACGACGAGACCGTTTCGGCTAGCGTCCGGAAGACAGGCCGTGCGGTGGTGATCGCCGAGGCACATGGTTTCGCCTCAGTGTCCTCGGAGATCGTCGCTAGGGTTCAGGAACGCTGCTTCTACTACCTGGCGGCTCCGGTTCGCCGCGTCACGGGCTTCGACGTTCCGTACCCAGCACCCAAACTCGAGCACTATTACCTACCCGGCGTGGACCGCATCCTCGACGCCGTTGACGATCTCCAGTGGGAAGACTGATCAGATGACCGAAACCAAGGTGTTCCTCCTGCCCGACCTTGGCGAAGGGCTCACGGAAGCCGAACTTCTCAACTGGCTCGTGGCCGTCGGAGACGAAATCCGCGTGGACCAGCCCATCGCTGAAGTAGAAACAGCCAAGTCGGTAGTAGAGGTCCCGTCCCCGTACGCCGGCACCGTAGCCGAGCTGCACGGAGAGCCAGGCCAGACCCTGGACGTCGGCGGGCCGCTCATCTCGGTGACCCCGTTGGGATCGGAGGTTGAGCTCATCGAAACCGAGCCTACTGAAGCCAAGCCCGCAGAAACCACGGCTGAAGTAACCGCGGCAGCCGAAACCTACCGCACGGAAGAAAAAGCAGGCTCCGGCAACGTCCTCATTGGATACGGAACGCCCGGCGGCACTGCAACCGTCCGCCGAACTCGCCCCCGGCGTGCCTCCTCGATGTCTTCCGACTCAACCGCCGGCGCAACGTCGGTCGAACTTGTCGAGACCACGCGAACAGAAACGAAAGACGAAAGCGCCAAGCTGACCACGCACTCAGATGATCTTCTCCTCCAGCGCACCAGGGTCCCCGGAAAACTAGGCGCTGTCATCTCACCGCTGGTGCGTCGGATGGCCAAGGAACACGGTGTCGATCTCGGGCACGTGCATGGCTCGGGCGAAAGCGGACTAATTATGCGTCGCGATGTTGAAGCGGCAATCACGAAGCCGACCAAGATTGAACCCGTTGAAACCGAGCGCCGGCAGTTTGTTGCGCCTGTCGAAACCCGGGTCTCGACAGGGCTGATCAGCGGCGCGGTCGATGCCCGAACCGGTCTGGGCATCACCAGCCGCACTCCGGTCCGTGGTGTCCGCAAAGCAGTGGCGGCCAACATGGCCCGCAGCCGGTCCGAGATCCCCGAGGCGACGGTCTGGGTCGACGTGGACGCGACCGCGCTCGTGGAGCTGAGGGCTGAGCTCAAGAGGGCGAATCCACACTCCACTCCGGGCCTGCTCGCATTCATCGCCCGCATCGTCACCGCAGGCTTGAAGAGATATCCGGAGCTGAATACGAGGTTCGTTACGGCGGAGGACACGTCGGGCGGTGAGTCGCAGGAGATTCTTGCATTCCACGGGGTCAACCTCGGAGTTGCTGCCCAGACCGAGCGCGGCCTGGTCGTTCCCTCCATCCGCAACGCCGACAAGCTCACCGCCCGGGAACTGGACGCAGAGATTAAGCGGTTGACCGCCGTCGCGCGGGACGGGAAGGCGACGCCGGCTGAACTCGGCAGCGGAACGTTCACGCTGAACAACTATGGCGTGTTCGGCGTTGATGGGTCAGCCGCGATCATCAATTACCCCGAGGTGGCGATCCTGGGCGTCGGACGCATCGTCGACAAACCGTGGGTGGTCGACGGTGAACTCGCTGTCCGCAAAGTGACGGAGCTGACTCTGACGTTCGATCACCGTGTCTGTGATGGCGGAACAGCTGCCGGGTTCCTTCGCTTCGTGGCCGACGCCTTCGAATCCCCAACTTCCTTGCTGGCCGACTTGTAGGCGGAAGTCGGCCGTATTCCTTCAGGGCCTCCGCCGTCGCATGTCTAATGCAGCGGCGGTGGTCGATAGGCCCTACGGCGTTGTGTCCGAATGATCACTGCAGCGCACAGAGGCCACCAGGCCGCCGCCGTCGTCGCAGTACGACGTGACGTGGTTGGTGATCACGTTGCAGGTGTCGCAGTAGTGCTTCTGTTGTTTTGTCCCCATGCGCAGATCATACCCAGTGGGTCATTTCTGATGAGTAAATTCTGGGCTTGGCGGCTGGCTGGCAGTACTGGGACGGCAGGCAGGTCCCTGATATTCCCAGGCCGGATGGATAGAATCGAGGCCTGAAGACCGCAGATGCTCCCCAGATGTTCGGAGAAGAAATGTCACGATGGCTCGACGTCGGCACGGACAACTACGTGTTGGTGACTGAAGGTTCCAAGCTCAACACCGGCCTCATTGTGGGCACTGAACGGGCCATGGTCATCGACACCGGCTGCGGGCCGCGGCAAGGCCAAGAGATTCTGAACGCCGTCAGGGAGAAAACCCCGCTGCCGCTTGTTGTGGTCAACACGCACGCGCACTATGACCACTTCTTCGGCAATGCCGTGTTCGCGGAAGCCGGCGTTGAGGAGTTCTGGGCCCATGAAAACTGCGCCGAGGAGATCAGCGAGGACGGTGACGCCCAGCGCAGCGAGGTCACGGAACTGGAACCCGAGATGGCCACCGCCGAAGGCGAGAACGTGGAACTAGTCGTCCCCAACGCGATTGTCCGAGACCAGCCGGTCTTGGTTGATCTCGGCGGGCAGGCCGTCACGCTGTTCTACCTGGGGCGCGGCCACACCGACGGTGACCTCCTGGTAGGAACCACCACCACGCTTTTCGCTGGGGACCTGGTGGAGCAGGGCTCGCACCCTTCCTTTGAGGACTCCTACCCAGAGGAGTGGGCAGACGCCCTCCGCCACCTCTCCGCTCTCCGCCACCGCTACGAATTCCTGGTCCCCGGACACGGTGAACCATGCAGCGATCGGTTCGTCAAGACCATGGCGGACACCATGACCACCGCGGTCCGGCAGGCCCGGCAGTCAATCCGCGACACTCCCGCGGATGCTACCAAAGCCATTCCGGTTCTTCCCTACGGGCCGGAACAGTCCCGCTGGTTTATCAAGCGTCTCCAGGAGACCCGCCCGCAGCAGTGAGCCGAGTACTCCCTGCATTCCGGGTACCAAGGACCCGGGAAAACAGGTAGTGATTACGCTGGGGGCGCGTCGCAAATCTCTCTAGGTTTGCTTCATGAAGACCGGAATCAGCGTAGCCATTCGCCGCTTCATCGAGCAGAACATTGTGGCCGATGACCCATACACCGATCGGTCGTGGCTGGATCAACAGGACATGCCCCGAGTGCAGCACCCCCCGAAAACGGCAGTATCAGGCCTTCCCGTGGAGCCGCTGCCGCCGCTTCTCGGTAGCCAGTCCGGGCACGCCCGGCACCCGCAGCGCCTGCCGCGCCGGATTCGCAGCCACGATGCAACGGCCCGCCGCCGGGACGGCAGCTAACTTTTCCGTGAACTTGCCTGTGCGCGTTCCTTGAGCAAATCTTGAGGATTCCCTCAGCTTTCCTTGAGCTTGCCTACCTAGCATCTCTGGCGTGAGGACATATGGGGGTACTCGTTACAGCCGTGGATCGCGACGGGAACTGCACGGCCGTCGGCTCCGCGTGCTGTCCTACATGGGGCTCGCGGCTTTGGCAGTGACGACTGCCGTAGTGGTTGTGCTAGCCCTGAAGGCATAGGAGTGCGGACGAGGCAGAGGACTCCAGGCGTAATTCAATATTTGACTGATTTTGTAAAGCGGGCGTGTCCGATTGGACAGCGCCCTTAACTGCTAAGTAGGCTGGCGAGCGATCCAAAATGGGGGATCCCACTTACCAGTCACATCGCCGTGCCCAGAGCAGTGCTGCTCCGGAAGCGTCAAATGTGCTGCCGCTTCCGGAGGTCAAAGCGTGGCTTTCACCGATTATGTTCTTGCACTGTCTGGCCTTCTTGGTAGCCTGCTCCTTCCCTTCGCGGGGTTGTATTGGATGCTGCGCGTCAAGCGTCGCGCCGCTCCAACAGCCGCTCCCACCGTACGCGTCGCGGGCTCTGGGCCGGTGAAGTAGGCGTGCCGTACATCGACATCAATCCGCACCGCCGCCGCCCCAAGTGGTGGAGCTACGTCGCCTTGGGGATCCTTTTGGTGGTCACCGTGGCCGTGGTGGCCACTGCGTTGATGCACGGCTGAATCCATCGCTTTCAGCTGCCTGAAAAGGCCTTTGGGGCGGCTGATCAGTGTGGTTTACAAGACTGCTGACCAATCCGCGTCCCGTCAGCATCTAGAATGGCTATTTGAACCAGACCGATTGACCACCGCAGCGGGACGCCGCTGCGAGTCCCGGGGGGACCGAATATGCCCAGACCAGCGGATAACCGATTAGCCGAGGCCGGCACCGATGAGGAGCAGCCAGAGCTCCGCCGCCGCCGCTCCCGCCGTCGCAACGACGACGGCTCCGACGCCTGGACAGGAACCTTCCCCGCCGTGACACCTGAATCCACCGCACCGCCGCTTCCCGTCCGCAGTTCCTCATGGGCAGAAGCGGCGGCCGTCGCCGACGCACTCAGTGACGCCCCGTCCGCACCTGCGGCTCCGCCGACTCCGCTCCGCCGCCCGGCGGGAGCCCCACCGTCGCGGGTCCCCGAAACCCGGGAGGAATCCGGAACCCGGGTGGAACCCGAAGTTGCGGGAGCGGACGCCACAGCTCTGCCGACGTCGTTCGTCCGGGAACAGAAGCCGCGCCCCAAGAATGGCTTCCGTGGCTTCCTGTACCGAGCCACCGGCGGCGCCTGGAATCTGGGCCCCAGTGCGCACGAGCGCGAGGAGGACGAGTTGGCTCGTCGGATCTCGCGCCAGCTGCAGGGCAGCTTCAACACCGCCGTTCTGAGCCTCAAGGGCGGCATCGGCAAGACTTCCACCACCGTGGGCGTTGGCCTCACCTTGGCAGAGTTCCGTGGCGACCCGCCATGCGCCATCGACGCCAACCCCGACTCCGGCGACCTGGTGGAGCGTGCCCTGGGCGAGGGCATTTACCAACAGGCCACGCCGCGGACCATCACGGACCTCCTCGGGAACATCGACTCGATCGATTCACTCACCGAGCTGTCCCGCTACATGCACCACTCCGGTCGGCTGCACCTCATAGCAGGCGAGCAGGACCCCGAGGTGTCCGACTCGCTCACCGCGGGGGAGTACCTGCGGATTCGCAAGCTTATCTCCAGCTACTACTCCGTGGCGCTGACCGACTGCGGCACGGGTGTGACGCACAATGCGATGAGTGGCATCCTGCAGTCGGCGGACAACCTGATCATCGCTGCCGGCTACGCGGTGAGCGGCGCCAAGCGCGCCCGCAGCACCTTGCAATGGCTCGCGGGGCATGGTTACGAAGAGTTGGCCCGCAATGCGATCGTGGTGATCACGGACAAGGACGAAGTTTCCTCCCGCGTGGACAAAGACGCAATCGAGGAGCACCTGGCCGGCATGTGTCGCGAGCTCATCGCCGTGCCCCACGACAGGGGAGTAGCTGACGGTGACCTGGTGACGCTCGATCACCTGAAACCCGAGACGCGCCGTGCCTATAAGGAGATTGCCGCGGCGATTGTGGACGGGTACCGGTAGGTCGTTACCATCGCTAACGACTCAGTTATGGGCGTCGGCGCAGCAGTTACCCCAGATGTGCCAGCAAGAAAGATCGGAATCCGAACCCGGCGCAGGTTGAGGGGTCACCACGCTGGCACTAGACCGTCGTGTTGTTGGTGATTAGTCCCATGTTTGCCAGCTGAGTTAGCAACGCAGTTACCGCAGCATTACCTCCCCGCGACCCCGTGACGGTTGGTCGTGTAATTGGTCTTGCCCCCCAGAAGGCTAATTTTTGGGTGGCCGCCCCGCCCAACCGTGTTCCGGTGGAACTTCCTGTCTGCAGGATCGTGCCGTCCGCAAAAGAGAAGCCCTTATGCAGAAGTCCGACTGTCGTTTCGACGTATGACCCGCGTCGCCAGGTGATTGTGCCGGGATCATGGCTGAAACCGACGACGTACACCAAATTGGAGCCGGTGTTGCCGGTGGCGCGGATGCCGGAGTGCGGCAGGTTGGCTAACGCGGGTACGGCGGCATAAAACGTCGGATTGATCAGCGTAACTCCGGACGGGCCAGCTACTATATCCACGTCAGGGTATACACCATCCGCCTCTTGGCTGTTGGAAGTCCACCGGCACTGTACAAGCGAGGTGTTCTTCGCTTCGGTGTAGACGCCGCATTTCTTGTTGGTATCAAAGAAGCAGCTGACAAAGTGGTTCATTCGGCCCAGCGGCACGATTCGAACGCCGTGACCGGTGTTGTTGAAGATATCCGCACCGTAGAAGTGGTTGGCGCCCTGAAGCATTTCCAATCCATTGCCACCGTTCATGGCCCACATGCTCTGTATCGCCGAATTATCGGTGCCGGCATAGACCGAACCGTGCCCGGCGTTTCCAACGAAATGGCATTCGTTGACCCGGTTGGCCCGTCGCCAGGCACCGAAGTATGTGCCGTCGCCTGAAAAGTCCTTGACCATCACGCGCTCAAGATTCCACAGGGAGTCCGCGCTAGTAGTGGAGTCCATCAGGTAGATGCCCGTGCACGGTTTGGCATGGTATTGCTTTGCACCGTCAAGCATCATGTCAGCGATGTAGACGTTTCCGCCCACGGTGCCTTTGTAGTCGTTGATCAGGCCGGCCGTAGTTACGCCCGGGCGGGCAATGAGGCGTGTTGACCTCTCGTAGAATTCGTAGGCCCAGCCACCGCGCCCGGCCCCGATGAGCCGCGTATTGCTTTTGAGGTGTAGACCTGCGGTGATGTAGCTGCCACGGGGAAAGAGGAACGCGTTGTGGGTCTTGTTGCTTACGCTGTTCAACAGAGCTTGGATAGCTGCCGTATCGTCTGTGCCATACATGTATGCGGCATCTGCGACAGTGGTAACTGCTGGCGCGGCCAGGGTGATTTCAGTAGGGCTGACGTAGGCGGCGATGGCGGTAGAGAGTGTGGCTGCAGCAGTGCCCGCTCCCACAGCATAGAATGCCTTGCCGACGTCTGCGGCGGTGAACCCAGCCCCGGTGAAGGCGGCCGATCCGGCGGAAATGCCACCACCGCTGGATTTCTTGACGGCGTCTCCCTTTACGCCATGATCTCGAACGTTCACGATTAGCTCGTCCTTACCCACCGGCTTGCCGCCGTTGTCAGGGCCGTACAGGGAAGAAAGGTCAGGAAGCTGGGAAAAGGGAACTTTTGCCTCGGGGTCCAGGGCTGCTACGCCGGAAGCGGCGCCTTTTTCCGCAAGGGGAACGTACGCGTCAAAAATCGTTGCGTCGACGGGAACGGCCTGGGCGCCGGTCGCCCCGACTGCTGAAATTGCGGAAGCGCCAGTAAACGCCGTTATCAGGGTTCCGACTCTGAGAAGCCCGCGGCGCTCAAGACTACTATCACTTCGGGGCGCTGAACGATGCTTCTTGCCAATTTCGTTAGCCATGTGTAGAAGGTATTTCCTTGGGGTTGGCTAGACCACCGTGGAAGATACGCAATTTATTGGAGGCGAGTCCCCGCGTGAACTAGGTAGTTACTCAGTTAGATCGGATACCCACGAGGGCTACAAACGCTCGATCGACGATAATCGCTGTACCGATTTAGCGCCGCGTGGTGTCCCATCATGGGAGAAGGGCGCCATACTACAGCCGTTCCACGTAACCGCCAGATGCGCGCTGTGGATCGGCGCGGGGTGGCCTCAGATGCCTGCGTCGACTGCCGGTCGATCGCATTGGGAGGCAGTGTAGGCTCGACGATTCTCGCACCAGGCTGGTTCACTGACGGTACGATGGTTCGTAGCCACCATGCGGTCGTGAGGCTGGTTCCCGAGATGTACCCGCCCATGTCCACGGGACGGGGGCGGCATGACATATTTCTTCCTGCTGTCCGGCCTCGTTCGTTGCCCGTGGGCAATCGAGTCTTTAGTTGGTCGGCGCTGCACAATTCGCGTGAATAAGATCGTGCGTATCGTACTGACGTTCAGGTCGGCAACAGCGTGTGGATCGCTGATTCCGGGGACGGCGACCGAAATATCTGGAAGCGGGCCATGTTCCCCATTTTCATTGTCGACGGCGTCCGCATCGGCGACGGGCCATAATCCTGCCCGGTGCGCGGGTTAGACCGTGACGTTGCTCCTCATGAGCTTTTGCCGGAGCTTCTGGCTCTATGATTGGGCAATGGTCATCGGGGAGCTTCTGAATCTCAGCGCCGGAGACGGCCGGGCGGAGCGAAATGAGTTCAGCTTGCCGACCGGCGAGGCCTGGTCCCGAGCCTTCCCCTGCCGCTGCGTATTACGAGGCCGCCCTGCGCGCGCTGTTGTCTCGTGTCGAGCCGTAGAATAAGGCATTCCGTATCTGTTTCTTGGGGGACTCTTGCGCCGTCTTATATACGTAGCCATGCTGGCTGTTGCCGTTTCTTTCTCTGCGAGTTGCAGCGTCCCGCAGCCTGCTGATCCTGACATTCAGAAGAAGGCTGATGCGTTCTCCGAGGGGGTGTCGTCGGATTTGCAGGCGAAGGAGGCAGCCGCCGCTGAAGCGAGGCTGATCCGGCTCAAGTACCCGAAGGACCGTCCGCTGAATGTGTTCTACGCGGGCGATTCCCTTGGTTATGGTTTTCACGCCAGCGTCCAGGCGAAGGCCTACCGTCCACTGGTCACCGCCAAGCTCGAAGAGACCGTACCAGTCGAGGAATACCGGGCAACCAAGCCAGCCAATGCACCGCTGTTCCAGATCGGTAACATTGAGGGCATTCCTAAGTCCGGGATCGACCTGGCAATCATCGAACTCGGAACAAACGACGCAGGCCGCACCGAGATACCGGACTTCCGCAAACAGTACGAAGCTGTGCTCACGAAGATAAAGAGAGGCTCACCGAGTGCCTACATTCTGTGCGCCGGTGCGTGGGGGTTCCCCGGAACACAGGGCACGGATCCTTACGACCGGATTATCGAGGAAGTATGCAAGGAACACGGCGGCCGCTATGTCGACTTGACCGAAGCGTTCATGACCAAAGGGTCGTACGGACCCGAGGGCAGGGACACATGGGTGGGTAAGTCTGACAACTTCCACCCGAACGACAAAGGCCACCGCATGATCGCTGATCTGATTCTGGAACGGATCATACTAGTCAAGTAATGCCGCCCCGGCGCCGCCAGCTCCACCGGCTACTGGAGTTAAGCGCAAGCTGGGCGCTGCAGACCGTCAGCGGAAGCGGCCGTTACCTTTTTGTGATAATCCCCTTCTTCGTGGGTAGACTGGACCGTTCCCCGTCGTCCCACACAAGGAGAACTGAACATTTCACGCACCACCCGGCTTGATTCACTGACAGGATTGCGGTTTGTCGCCGCCATGCTCGTGGTTCTGTACCACGCGGCGGTGACGCTGGTGCCCGAGATGTATCCGCTCGTGTCCATGGGACAGACGGGCGTGACGTTCTTCTTCATGCTGTCCGGGTTTGTGCTCGCCTGGTCCATGAACCCAAGCACAACCAAGCGGCAGTTTTACTGGCGGCGGTTCGCCCGGATCTGGCCGCTGCACGCACTCACCGCACTTGCCGCCGTCGTTCTTGCCCTCATAACGCAGGGTGACCAGTCCCTGCCCCGGTTCCTGGCCTCCCTGTTCCTGGTGCAGGCCTGGCTCGGCGACCAGCACTGGGTCTACGCCTACAACGGGGTGTCCTGGTCGCTCTCCTGTGAAGCGTTCTTCTATGCGGTGTTCCCGTTCCTGGCGGTACGGCTGTCACGCCTCGAGCCGGGGAAGCTCTTCCGCACGGGCGCCGCGGTCTTCGCCGCCGCCGTCTCCCTCGTGGCCGTTCTGCTGGCGTTTGTCCCCGGCTTCGACTGGGGAGCACTGTTCTACACGTTCCCCGCCTTCCGGATCGCCGAGTTCATTGTGGGTGTCTGCCTGGCCATCGCCATGAAGAAAGGCTGGAAGCCCAGGTTCGGCGTGGGCACCGGCGCAGCCGCGGCCATCGGCTCCTTCGTCATTCTCGAAGTGGTGGACGGCATCGCGCCCTGGCATACCGCCGGGCCGCTGGCCGGCGCGCTCTGCATACCCGGCTACGCCCTCCTGATTGCCGCGTATGCGGACCGTGACCGCTGCGGCGGCCGCCCCACCTTCGCCAGCGCCCCTGCCACGGTGAAACTGGGCGAGTGGTCCTTCGCCCTGTACCTGGTCCACGAGCTCGTGCTCCGCACTGCCCTGGAACTCGGCCCGGAGAGCCTTGCCGAACGCGCCGCGTTTGCCGCTGTCGGCGTCGCCATTGCCATCCCGCTGGCCGGCGCCGCCTATACCTTCGTTGAACGTCCCGTTGAGGCGCGGCTGAGGAACAGGGGCTCCAGCGGTGGGCCTGTGGCGGACACGGCCGAGCCCAAGGTTACGGGCACCGTCACGGAGCCGCAGACGGAGCCGGCTACCGCTGGGGCAACTGCACGAGGGTGACCGTTCCTTCAATGGCCCCGCTGTGGATGCACGCCCTTTGACCGGAGGGTTCAAAGACGATCGGGCTTCCTATGAATCCGACAGGAGCGGTCCCCACGACACTGTTCGCTGCCAGGTCAATGACGTGGAGGATGCCGCCGGCGCTGCGTATTCCAGCCGGCCGGAACGTTCGCTATGGTCCGTCCGTCCGCACATCCAGGAGCACAGCCCAACAGGCATGCCGTTCATGGCCACGTCCAGGACGGTTTCTGCCGCGTTGAGAACAAACTGCGACGGCCCCGGCGGGACGTCCAGGTCCGGACCACGGAAGATTTAGGCCGCTGTCCGGCGCCGACATCATAGTGCCGTTTCCGACGTTGCTGGGGGCGGACCTCGTGTCCAAATCTTGATCCAACACGCTGCATTCCTTCTGGGAGGTGCCCAGTTGGTGCCGGTAGTGTCGCCGGAAAACAACTGGAAGGTGTGGCGCGATGACTATCCCTGAATATGCATCAGCACTGGCAGTAATGCTTGGATCATTGGTTGCAGCAAGCGGTCTCTCCGCCGTGATTATCCGGTCCAGGTCAAGGCACTAACCGCCGCACGCGGGCAGACGGCATGGTCGCTCCCGGGACGCCGCTAAGCTGCCCGGGGTCGACCGAACCGTCGGAGTTGGATGCTCCATCCCGATCAACGTGGCGAACGCGTGGCCCAGAAGATCATCGCCAATGGTTCGGCGCGGCTTCTGCCAACAGTTTCTCACCGGATATTGAAAACGATGCTGGGAATCACTGTTCAGGGAGGCCTATGCTGGTGCCAGCCGTCGGGGCCTCTGAACTCCGAAGATTCCCGATGCGGTGTTTGCCGACGACTGCCGGACGGGTCCGTGAGAGAAGGACACGATGGGCTGGAAGGTCAGGCGAAGGCTGCGCGGAGGTACCCGCCGCGGTGCCCAGTGGCTCGCACTTGCCGTCGCCGTAGCAGTGTCAAGCGGGACCAGCCAGCCGCCACCGCCGCCGCAGAACGCGCCACCTCCCGCCAGCATTGCCGCTCCGGCCGCCGCGGCGGCTGTGCCGGATGCAACTGCGGTGACCCGGGCAGCGAGGCCCGGCCACGTCTTTGTGATCAACCTCGAGAACAGGGGATATGGCACGGTCTGGGGTCCGGCGTCGAAAGCCCCTTATCTATCCAGGTTTCTGCGCGCCCGGGGTGTCCTGCTGTCCCAGTACTACGCGACTGCCCACCATTCGTTGCCGAACTATCTGGCGCAGATTTCCGGGCAGCCACCGAACGCCGTGACCCGTGCCGGCTGCGGGACCTATGCGCGGTTCAGGCCCGCCGGTCCTCCGTACCGCGGCGTCTTCAGAGGCGCCGGCTGCCTCTACCCCCGGTCCGTTCCCACGGTTGCCGGGCAGCTGACTGCGGCCAGGAAGGGCTGGAAGGGGTACATGGAGGACATGCGCATCCCGTGCCGGCATCCGCGGCCCGGCGGCAAGGACGGGAGCCAGGGTGCCAGGCGCGGTGACCAGTACGCGACGCGGCACAACCCCTTCGTGTATTTCGAAGCGATCACTGCCTCGCCGGACTGCCGGAGGCGGGTGGTTGATTTCCGGGCACTGGCCGTCGATCTGCGGTCAGCGGCGACGACGCCGAGCCTCTCCTACATCACGCCCAACCTGTGCAACGACGGCCACGACAGCCCGTGCGTGGACCGGCGACCCGGCGGCCTGGCCACCGCGGACGCCTGGCTCCGGCGGCTGGTGCCGGCCATTCTGCGTTCGCCTGCGTTCCGGCACGACGGCGTCCTGGTCATCACGTTCGACGAAGCCGAAGGGCGATCGGCCGGCCCTCCCGGCAGGCCCGGCGGGACTGCAGGCGGACGGGTGGGTGCACTGGTGCTCTCGCCTTTTGTCAGGGGCGGCACAACCTCCAACCGCTTCTACAACCACTACAGCCTGTTGGCCAGCATCGAGGACATCTTCCGGGTGCCCCGCCTTGGTGTTGCCCGCGGCGCGGGAGTGAACAGCTTCGGACCCGACGTCTTCAACGCTCCGCGCTGACGTTCTCTTCCGCGTTGGCGCCGAACGGACCTCCCACGTGGGGGATAGGCGGTCAAGATATCCCCAAGGTCCCGCGGCTAGCGTTTCTTCATGGAAGACCCATTTCCGTCGGTGACGCCGCCCTAAACCGGCCACACATCCATGCCCCTGGGAGATCCGGGTGGCCACGCTGCGCCTGCACAACTATTTCGGGATGGCCGGCCCCTGATACCGTGCCCGAGGTCACTGCCGCTAGACTCGTCCTGAACGCGGCGGGGGCCGCGCCTCATAACTGCGTCCCGGCACCAGCGGCTGAGCGGCGCCGCACAGGATGGTCTCGATGTCTCTAACGCGCCGAACACGCTTCTCTGCCGCCATCATGACCGCCGGCATCGCCGGCTTGGTGGCATCGGCCCTCATAGTGCCCTCCGCTTCAGCGGCCGACGGCGACCCCCACCTGCCGTCCATCCCGCGCCGGCCGTCCGTGTCCACCCCGCCCACGGACCAGTTCATCGTCAAGTTCAAGGACCCGGCCCGGTCCGGCACCGCGTTCCGCGCGCAGTCCTTCGGCCGCGCCGCCGCCAAGCTCGGCGCCACCGCCAAGGACGTCCGCGCCACCGCCAGCGGCGCCCGTGTGGTGCGCACCAGCAAGGAACTGGGCGATGGCGACGCCGAGAAGATGCTCGCCTCGCTGCGCGCCGATCCCGCCGTGGCCTACGCCGAGCCGGACGTGAAGCTGCAGGCCAAGTTCGCGGAACCGAACGACCAGTTCTTCCCCTGGCAGTGGAACCTGTCCGACGAAACCGGCGGCATCCGCGCTACCCGTGCCTGGGACGTCACCCAGGGCGCCGGCCAGGTGGTGGCCGTCATCGATACCGGCAAGACCAGCCACATGGACCTGAACGCGAACATGCTCCCCGGCTACGACATGATCGCCGACGCCGGGGACGCCCGCGACGGCGACGGCCGCGACCCCGACGCCACGGACGAGGGCGACTGGTCAACCCCGGGCCAGTGCGCCGAAGGCTCGGCGGAAATGTCGTCCTCCTGGCACGGCACGCACGTGGCCGGCATCATCGCCGCCGTCGCCAACAACAACCGCGAAGGCATCGCCGGCATCGCGCCGAAGGCCAAGATCCTGCCCGTCCGCGTGCTCGGTCCCTGCGGCGGCCAGCTGTCCGACATCGCCGACGCCATCGTCTGGGCCTCCGGCGGCGCGGTGGAGGGCGTTCCGGCCAACCCGAACCCGGCCCGCGTGATCAACCTCAGCCTCGGCGGCACCGAAGCCTGCTCGCAGACGTTCCAGACCGCCATCGACACCGCCACCGCCCGCGGCTCGGTGGTGGTGGCGGCGGCCGGCAACGAGATGGCACAGGCCTCCACCTCCAGCCCGGCCAACTGCAAGAACGTCATCGCCGTCGCTGCCAGCGGCCGCACCGGCGCGCTGGCGCCGTACTCCAACTTCGGATCCGCCGTCGACATCACCGCCCCCGGCGGCGACATGACGCCCACCAACGCCGCCGAGCCGGACAGCGGCGTCCAGAACGGCATCCTCTCCACCCTGAACGACGGCCCCCAGACCTTCGGCACGGAAGCCTACTTCTTCGCCGAAGGCACGTCCGCCGCCGCACCGCACGTGTCCGCCACGGCCGCGCTGCTCATGGCCCAGATGGGCCCGACGGCCACACCCGCCGCCGTCGAAGTCCGCCTTAAGCGCACCGCACGTCCCATGACCGGCGGCTGCCCGCAGGGCTGCGGCGCCGGCCGGCTGGACGCCGCCGGCGCGGTGCTGCACTTCAGCACGGTCCTCGCCGCGGGCGACTTCACCGGTGACGGCAAGGCCGACGTCCTGGCCCGGGAGAACTCCGGGTTCCTCTGGCTGTACCCGGGCAACGGCCGCGGCGGCTGGCTCGCCCGCAGGCAGGTGGGCTCCGGCTGGAACGGCTTCACCTCCCTCGTGACCCCCGGCGACTTCAACGGCGACCGGCGCGCGGACGTCCTGGCCCGCGACACCACCGGCGCCCTCTGGCTCTACCCGGGCAACGGCAGCGGCGGCTGGCTGCCCCGCGTCAAGGTGGGCTCGGGCTGGAACGGTTTCAACGCCATCACCGGTGCGGGCGACATCAACGGCGACGGCAAAGCGGACGTTCTGGCCCGCGACACCACCGGCGCCCTCTGGCTGTACCCCGGCAACGGCCGCGGCGGCTGGCTCGCCCGCACAAAGGTGGGCGCGGGCTGGAACTCCATGACCGCCGTCGTCGGCCCCGGTGACATCACCGGCGACCGCAAGGCGGACCTGCTGGCGCGCGACGCCGCCGGCGTCCTGTACCGCTACCCCAACAATGGCCGCGGCGGGTTCGGCGGCAAGGTCCCGGTGGGCTCGGGCTGGAACTCCATGACCACCATCACCGGCCGCGGCGACTACAACGGCGACGCCAAGACGGACGTGCTGGCCGTGGACACGAACGGTGCGCTGTGGCTGTACTGGGGCAATGGGGTGGGCGGATTCTCCGGCCGTTCGGCTGCCGGCAGCGGCTGGGGCTAACCCACCCGAAGCGCGAACGCACACTTAAGCCCCACCCCCAGCGCGAACGCACACTTAAGCCCCGCCGCGGTCCAGGCCTCCTGAACTAAATGCCGGCCTTGACCAGGAGCGCGTCCAGCACTAGGAAGAAGTTGCCGCGGTGGTCGGCAGCCTTCGGATCGGTCATGTACTGAATGGCCGCCCCGTCGTAGACCATCAGGAAGGTCCGCACCAGCGTCGCGGCATCAAGGAGGCACTTGTCACCGTTGCCCTGGGCCGCGGCAGTGAAAAGGTTGCCCAGCTCCACTTCATAGGCGGGATAGATCTTCGCGGCCAGCGGGCTGGAGGCGGCATTGCGCGTTGCCCACAGAATGAGTTCGATTTCGGCGAGCAGGCTGCCGGGCTCTTCCTCCAGCGCGCGCCAGTAGTTTTCCGCTACCTGTTCCACGGCCTTGCGCAGTCCCAGATGGACCGGCACGTCGCTGGAATAGCGGTTCAGGTTCTTCAGCCACGCCTCGGCGGCGGCGTCCATCAGCTCGCTCTTGTCGCTGAAGCAGTAGTGTGCGGCGGCCAGGGGCGCGTTGGCCTCCTTGGCAATGGCCCGCATGGTCACATACTGGACACCTTCACGCCGCATCAGCTCCACGGTGGCTGCAATCAACTGTTCTTTTCGATCGGCTGAGGATATCCGCATAGCTCACTCTCCAGTCTCCCGGTCCCGGCCCGGTTCCGCCCCGGCAGGGGGCATTTCCTTAAGACTATTGCTTGGACAAATGTTACACACCATTGTCCTGAACAATTGACTGGAACGGGTGTCACGTAAACCATTGGGGCGGGGGAGTGTCTCCTCTGACTGCCGTATGCTGGCTGGATGGCGCGCACGGCAAGAGAACGCATTGATGGTGACCCGATTTCGTCCGGCCTTTACAGCGCGCTCATGGACAGGATTTCGGACCTGGACGGGTGTGAGCTGCAGGAGAACGCGTCGTCGTTCCACGTGGCCCACGGACGGGCGTTTCTCGGTATCCATCCGCGCCGTGGCGGGATTCTGGTCAACATTGTTCTGAGCAGGGAGCTCGAATCGGCCCGGATTCACCGGGCCGAGCGTGTGTCCGCCAACCGGTGGCACAACGAAGTCATCCTCAAGGAGCCCGCAGAGATCGACGCCGAGCTCCTCGCCTGGATCAGCGAAGGATATGCCCACACGGCGTGAATGGCTGACCCGCGTTGCCAGGGGCGGGTGTCACGCTGAGCAGCGCGCTCATGCTTAAACGGGTCACTGCCTGGCCCTGGCCGCGTCACACCTTGGAAGGTGTTTGCGGTCCAGGGTTCCAGGCAGTGCAACCTGTATGCGTGCTCAGCCGTGCATGGCCCCGGATTACCTGGCGGCCACGATGTCCGGGACGGTCGCGCCGGTGTCCACGTCCTGCGACGGCCCGTTGAGGTAGCGCTCCATGGAGTCGTCCATGGCGTTGAGCCAGCGGGTGTGGTGCTTGGTGGCCATGGTGCCGGTGACCACGGAGCGGTGGAGCATGTCGCGGTATCCCAGGATGTCCGTGTGCTTGTGGTGCATCCAGTCCTTGAACAGCTGGGACACGGCGTCCAGGTCAAACGGCGGGTAGTCCGTGGCGTCGATGAGTTCCCGCAGGTAGTCCGTCTGGAAATCGGCCTCCGCGTCGTGATCCGGCAGGGCGGCCTGGCGCTCGAGCCAAAGCTGGATGTCCGCCTCGCGCTCGGCAAGGGACGGCAGGTCAATCGCCCCGGTCATGACGTCGCGGGCAAACCAGGCCTGCGCGTCAAACATGTTGAACGTGTAGTACTGGTCCTGCGCACCCAGGTAGAACAGGTTGGTGTTCTGCTGCCACACCACGCCCTTGTAGAGGTTGCCCGGGTACAGCACGTTCGGCGACTTCAGCGAGAGCTCACTGGGCAGGAACGGGTACTTGTGCTGGTAGCCGGTGCAAAGCACGACGGCGTCAAAGTCACCTTGGGTGCCGTCGCTGAAGTGGGCGGTGGGTCCCCGGAAATGGGTGACAAGCGGGCGCTCCACCGTGGTCTCCGGCCAGTGATAGCCCATGGGGGCCGAGCGGTAGCTCATGGTGATGGACGCGGCGCCCATCTTGTGGGCCTGCATGCCGATGTCCTCAGCGGAGTAGCTGCTGCCGATCATGAGCAGGTTCTTGCCGTAGAAGCGTTCGGCTCCGCGGAAGTCGTGGGCGTGCAGGACCTCGCCCGGGAAGGTGTTGATGCCCTTGAACTCCGGGACTGCCGGGACGGAGAAGTGGCCGGTGGAAACCACCAGCTTGTCGAACACGTGGGTCTCGGTGCGGTTGGTCTTGAGGTCCTCAACCGTCAGCGTGAATTCCTGCGTGGCCTCGTTGTAGGTGGTGTGGCGCGCAACGGTGTTGAACTGGACGTACTTGCGGACGTCGGACTTTTCGACGCGGCCCTTGATGTAGTCGAAAAGAACCTCGCGGGGCGGGAAGGACGAAATGGGGCGGCCAAAGTGCTCGTCAAAGGAGTAGTCCGAGAACTCGAGGCATTCCTTGGGGCCGTTCGACCACAGGTGCCGGTACATGCTGGAGTGGACCGGCTCGCCCTGGGCGTCCAGGCCGATCCGCCAGCTGTTGTTCCACTGCCCGCCCCAGTCCTCGCGCTTCTCAAAGCACTTGATCTCGGGGATGTCGGCGCCTTTTTGGCGTGCTGATTCAAAGGCCCGCAGTTGTGCCATGCCGCTGGGGCCGGCGCCGATGATTCCTACTCGTAGTGTCATGCTTCTCTCCTCTTCCAATGTCTCTTGTGGGCCGCTGCTCTGCGGCCCTGTGGGTTGCGCTGCGTGCGCTGGCGGCACGTGGGTTGGGCCACGTGCGCCAGCCGCGTGCGCGGGGGAGTGCTTACGGAGTGCTTACTGGGTACTTACGGGGCGAAGGTGCGGTCGCCGGTGAAGAACCCCAGGCCGTACTCGGGGGTCTCGAACTTGACGGTGGTGCCCTTGGGGAAGAACAGGACGTCGCGCTCCTTTGCGTGCGTGACTTCCCCTGTCGTCTGGTCGGTGAGGATGAACTCGCCCTTGATGACCACCTTCATTTCGTCGTACGTGTACGTGTACACCAGGGGTTCGGAAGCCTTCAGTTCGAAGAAGCCGGCGCACATGACCGACCCCGTGGGGTTGTGGAGGGAGTCGCCGATTGCGGCGACCGTTCCGGGCTCGTCCATCGGCGGAAGGCCGAGGTAGCCGCCTTCCACCTTGTGGATGGATCCGGCCTTGCTGAGGGTTCCTACGAGGGTGGTTTCCATGGTCTCTCCTTGTGAATGGTGTTGGGAAGGGTTTTGCCAGAGTTGGTCATTTGGTGCAGGTGACGTTGCGGGGTGCAGGTGACGTTGCGCTTTGGGGCAAAGGGGACTGCGTTGGGATCAGGCCAGAGCCGTGGTTGGGGCTCCGGGGGATCGACTTCGAACGGGACATTCTCTGTGTCCAGAGGGCCCCGGCAGGCTCCGCGTCGAGGCTGCCGGTGTGATGCCAGTCACGTATCTCGTGTTCAAAAACTTTCACATGAACAGCTGTATAAGTCAACCGTTCAAGATGAAATACATTTGCCGCCGGCGGTTGCCGGGTGCTTGAAAAAAGCTTCCAGATCTTTCGTTCCGAACCATTGACTGGAACATGCGTCCCTGTCACTGTATTGAAAGTGCCGTGACGCAGATCACGATGACGCAATCTGATTCAGATTCCCGAAGCAGAACCCGCAAAGCAGATTTCCCTACTTAAGAAACGGGTAAAGACAATGACCACAACCACCTCTCAGTCCCCGACGTCGACGACGGGGCAAGCGATCGATTTCTGGCCGGCGAAGTCCATGAAGGTCATGAAGGACGAATGGCCGCGGTTGCGCTGCAGGTTCATCAACTCCGATCCCATAGGCCCCTGGGACGAAGTCATCCTCTCGGAGTGGGAGCTGGAGGCCTGCGGCTGGGAAGACTTCCACCCCCACACCGAGACCAACTACGTGCTGGAAGGCGAGCTCCACATCGAGTGCGAGGGCCAGACT
Source organism: Arthrobacter sp. NPDC056493 (assembly GCF_042795115.1). Classification (NCBI taxonomy): domain Bacteria; kingdom Bacillati; phylum Actinomycetota; class Actinomycetes; order Micrococcales; family Micrococcaceae; genus Arthrobacter; species Arthrobacter sp. NPDC056493. The sequence continues at coordinate 92,382 of NZ_JBHTSL010000001.1, forward strand.
GTCATCCTGCGGCCGGGCGACTCGGCACGGGTAAATCCCGGACGCACCGGCCGGTACTGGGCGCCCGTCTACGCGCGGATGGTCACTATTTACGGCCCCAACCCCGCAGGCGCGGAGTCACACTCCTTCCGTTACGTCGAAATCTGAACTCTGAACTCTTCCGCAGTTCCCGGCACCGCCGAGGTCCACCCCTACTCCAACTCCTTGAAATTGGGTACACCGTGAGCACACTTGAAAAGCAGTACGCAGAAGAACTCAACGCCAGGCTGGCCGAATGGCAGACCGGCAGCCTGGAACCCCCCGCCAGGTTCTCCGACATGCGGACCCTGATCGCCGTCACCATCGCCTTTCCCCTTATCGCTTTGATCCTGGGGTGGTTCCTATGAGCCAAACCACCACCGAAATCTCCACCTCCGGAACCGAAGGATCGCTTCCCCTGCTGAGCCACGAGCGGAACTGGAGCCCCAGGGCACTGTTCTTCAGTTCTGCCCAGGCCGCGGTAGCCACCTGGTGCTTCATCATCGGCGGGTATGTGGCCTTCTACCTGCCGGCAGTGCAGGGCTCGGTGGTGATGATCGCGGCCATGCTGGCAGGAATGTTCCTGGTGTTCCTGGCCACGGTGCCCATGGCAACGCGGTACGGACTGGAGGCAGTGCGCTCAACGCGGCCCGTCTTCGGAACCCGCGGCTCGCTCTTCACCGTGGCCCTGACCTTTCTCTTTACCATCGGGTGGGGAACCACGCTGATGATTTTCAGCGGAAAGTCCGCCGCCACGCTGCTGATCACCCTCGGCGTGGTCAGTGAATCCAACGGCCCCATCGCCCAGACGGTGAGCAGCCTCATCTGCCTTCTGGTGGTGTGGGCACTCATCAGCCGCGGCCCCGGCATCCTCCGCAGGGTGGGTGTCATCGTTGCCTGCTCGGTCCTCGCGCTCGGGGTCATGGTCATCGTGGTGATTGTGGCCAAGGTGGGCTGGGGTGCCCTCCTCGACGCCAAGCCGAGCGCCGCCAGCGGCAACAAGCTCCTGGACTACACCACTGCCATCGAACTCATGCTCGCCACGGCCCTGTCCTGGTGGCCGTATGTGGGCGGCATGACGCGGTTCTCCAAGAGCACCAAGAAGTCGGTCCTGCCGGTGACGCTGGGCCTGGGCCTCGCCCTGGCGGTGATCTGCCTGATCGGGCTCTACACCGGACTGGTCTTCCCGGATTCCGGCGGAAACCCGCTGCCCGGGCTGCTGGAAATCGGCGGCGTGTGGCTGGCCTTGCCGGCGTTCGCGTTCATCATGATTGCCAACGTGGGCACTGCGATGGTGGGCACCTACACGGCAGCACTTTCCCTCAAGCAGCAGCCCGCCATCGACGCCCGCCTCAGCTGGAGGGGGTCAACCACCCTGGCAAGCCTGACTGTGGCCGTGGTGATCCTGTTCCTGGCGGAGCCCTTTTACGCCAATTTCGGAACGTTCCTCACCTTCTCCGCCGTCGTCTTCGGCCCGCTGTGCGGGCTCCAGATCGCCGACTACTTCATCATCAGGAAGCAGCGCCTGGACCTGGACGGCCTCTATAACGACGGCGCGGGGCAGGCGTACTGGTACTGGAAGGGCGTGAACGTGGCCGGCTTCGTCAGCATGGCAATCGGCGTGGTGGTTTACCTCCTGCTGCTCGACCCGGTCACGTTTGCCTCGGCACCCCTGTTTGCCTTCACGACGGCAACGCTGCCGTCAACTCTGGCCACGGTGGCCGTCTATGTGCTCCTGGCGCGGCTTCAGCCGAAGGCCTTTGGTGCAGGCGCGTTGCCGATCGATGCCAGCAAGGTGCACTGACAACCCGGTGCGCTGACATGCCCGGGCTCCTCCAACGGCACAGCGCGAACGCACAGTTGTGTCCCACCGGCGTCCGCGTTCACAGGACGGGCACCGGCACCGGTCCGTGCCGCCCGCCGAACGGATCAATGAGCAGCACCGCGTACCTGTACTGGGGCCTGGGCATGACGCTCAGGCCCTGGGACGCCGGAACCGGGTCTCCGGCGGGACCGGGGTCCGGGGCCAGGCTCTGCTTTCCGCGCCAGAGCTGCATTGTCCACGCTGGAGTGTTTGGGGGCAGGGTGGGCAGGCCCGTGGCCTGGATCGACACGGCTACGGGGGTGTGCAAGAAGTCGAGGGTGGGTACGTTTCCCCGGAAGCCGATCCATGCGGGCGTGGAATACGCGCCCCACGGCGACGGGATCCGCTCGTACTGGAGCCCGGTGGAACGGATCTCGCCGCCGATGGCGGTGTCTCCTGACGCGAGGGTGGGTTCCGGCGGATACCGGACGCAGGCCGCAACCGCCGTCCGTTGCCAGGGCCGTCCGTGGATCTTTGCGGTGCCTTCATACACGGTGCCTTCATCCATGCCCGGGTTACCCGTGACTGGTTCCAGCCTCAGCGTGGTGATCTGGGGCCAAAACACGGGCTCCGCATCCGCCACGTATTCCACCAGGCGGGCCTCGATACGTGCCTCCGGTTCCCCGCTGATGCGCAGGCTGGCCAGCACCGCTGCGGGCGGACGGGTGACACGGACAGTGACGGCAGCGGTGCCGTCCTCTGCGACGGACGTCTGTATGTCCGGCACGGGCGGGAAATCGCTGCGGGGCACCACGACGGCGGCCGGTTCCGTCCGCTCGAACGGCGTGGACACCGCCTCCGTGGGCGGATTCGCCGGGATGGCGGTGACGGCCACGGCCCGGGCGAACACCACACCGTCGGTTCCGGATGGCAGCTCGATGGTTGCCAGGGCAGCGCCGTCCACCACCGGGTAGGCCTTCGTTGAGGCCCACGAGTAGAGGCTTCGGCGGTCCCGGCCGGCCATGGCGCGCCGGACGGTGGCCGCACGTTCCGCGCGCGGTTCCGCAGGGTCCGGGGCAGGCAGGCCGAAGGCGCGTCTGAGCGTTGTTTCGCCGGCTATCAGGATGCGGTAGGCACGGGCATTGGGCGCCGCGGTGATGGCCAGTGTCACCGTTACGGAGGGGCTGTTGCCGCGGCGGGTGCTGGCAATGAGCCGGGGGCTGGCCACCGGTGCCCGGACCGGGCGCGGGTCAACGATCCGGGCGGTGAGGGTGACCGGGGAGGAGGTTCCGCCGTCGTCGTTGATGCACTGCAGCGTCAGGGCATCGGTTGCAACTTCGCCCGGCACCGTTTGCCGTGCCGCGAATTCGACGGTGTGGGTGATGATCCCGTCCTGGACGTCGCCGAAGTCGAGGTTGAAGAACCGCGGGGAAGGTTCCCGGGGAACGGCGACGCTTAGCAGGGTCAGCGGGACGGCTCCGGGACCGGCCGGCCACGGCACCCTGATGTCGGCACGGACCGTGGCGGAAGAAGCGGGGCCGTCTCCGCCGGGGACGGCGCCGGGTATGACGAGGGTGGTGCCCTGCGGCGGGGGAACGGGTGGCCGCGCGGGCCGGTGGAGGTCCGCTTTGCCCGCGTCTCCCCACCGCCCGAGCCAGTCCTGCAGGCTCACACCCACCGTGATGGCCGGGTACTCGCCGGAGATCCCTGCCGCCGTGAGAACGTGCCGGCCGTGCGGTTTGGAGTACCCCGCGATCATCGGGGCGGGTGCGCCCGGGTCACCTGGGTGCAGGGTTTTGGCTGTTGGCGCCGTCTGAAGGAAGGCCACCTCCCCGCGGGGAACCACTCTGTCGATCCCTACCGTGGCCGACCACTGGTCCGTGGTGACGGCGTTCCATGAGGCACCAAGCTCCAGAAGTTCGGGCGTGCCGGGCCCGTCCTGGGACCATTCGCGCAGGTAGGGGATGGGAACGGCCAGCAGGGTGAGTTCCCAGCGGCTGCCGTCTTCGAGCGGCGGGAAATCGCTGGTGGCCTGCTTCAGGTCAAAAAATCCAGGGATCTCGGCCTCGTAGAACTCTTCGGCCTGAGCGTCCTGTGGTGTAGGTGCCTGCCCGGGGCCGAACAGCCGGAACACCGGGATGAGGGCGGCGGCGAGCCCTAACTGGTTGGGGGCGTCGGTCGGTTCCGGTTCCAGTTCAGGGTCCAGGGTGCCCGACAGTCCCTGCCAGCGTGCGACGCCGGGATCAACGGACGCCTGCAGGTACGCGTTGTCGGCGGGCTGGGACACAGTGGTGCCGGCGGCCTCGCCGTCGATGGTTCCCCGCACGCCGCTGCCGAGGGCTCTGTATGCCTTCCGGCACCATGCTTCCACGCCCTGGACCGCGGTGCCGGTGCCCGGGTCGGGTGGCGGCTCAACGATCGAGCGGATCCGGGCGAGTTCACGGTTGGGGTCGGGTTCGTAATCTCCCGGACGCTCCTGGTCGGAGGGCAGCCGATAGCTTGGTGCGGAGCGGCCGACGCGGTCTTTCCAGTCGTCACTGCCGGGGTGGGGAAGATAGTAGGGAGCTATCTGCTGTGCTGTGTCGCTCGCCAGCGATGCCCGGCTGAGCACACGGGCCCGGCCGATGTCGACGCTGCTGCTGCCAATATATGCCCATGCCTCTGAGACCCACCCGTGGCCGGTGATTCGCACCACCTGGCAGTCCGCGGAGGCGAGTCGCCAGTGGGTGGATTCGGGGGGACCAGGCTTTGACCTGGCCGCGTTGACCGGCCACAGGCCCTGCCGGGTGAGGAGGGAGTCGGCAGCCGATACTGTGAATTCGCCTTCGCCCTGGATGAAGACCCAGCCCAGCACCTCCGGTCCCGGCGCGGGTTTGTCGAAGAACAGCGTGAGCTCCTGGCCCTGGTCGGCGTCGATTTGCCAGCTGCCCAGTCCGCCGGTTCCGAAGTACTGCAGCAAGTTCGCGTCGCGGCAGCTGTCAGAGTTGGGCTTCAAATCCACGAGCACCGTCGGCCCGGCGGGCAGGCCCCCGTCCCGTCCCATGGTGACGTGCCAGTGGACGCCGTCCGGAATGTTGGGATCAGATCCCGGTCCGCGCAGCCAGGCGATGTCGCCGCAGGCGGTGGCGCGCTCGCAGAAGAGGATGCTCATGGCTGGTCTCCTGCCGTCAGGATCGCACCGGTGAAGCGCGGCGGAGCCGTCGCCGTCACCCCGCAGCTGAATTCGGTGAGGCGGTCGGTGGCCCGGATTTCCAGGACCGCAGGCGCACTGACATTTATGCGGGTGGCGGCAAGCCAAAGTGCCGTGGTGCCTGCCCTGTTCACGACGCGCACCGGCAGCTCCGTTCCTGCGAGCTTCACGTCCCGCAGTCCCATCCGGCGGGATTCATCGCGGATGAGCGGTTCTGTCGATTCGAGCAGCAGGCCGGCCAGGGCCCATCCGCCATCGGCGGGCGCCCAAAGCAGGCTGGAACGGTTGGAGCGGACGGGCCGGAGCGGAGGGAGGCCGAGGGCGTCAACCAACAGCTCGAGCCGGGCGTCGTCCTGGACCTGGCCGGCCGCCGTCGTTATCTGAACAACCTGCAGGTCGCCGTGGGCTGTCCCGGATCCAGCGGAAGCGAACCCGAAGGAGTGCAGAAGGCCGGCCGGGCCGGTGTAGTTCGAAGTCGTAAAGGTGATGCCGCCAATGGAGGGTGTCCACTTGTCCGGGTGCGCGTTTCCCGCTTCCGGCAGGACGCAGGAGAGCTCGTAGCTGGCGCCCTTTTCCAGGTCCTGCTGCACCGTCAGGGTTGACTCCGTTGGCGGGACCGGGCATCCGGAGTCCCTGCCTGCCAGTTCGACGGCCACCGCCAGGGGCAGCTTCGGTTTCGACTTTGCCGGCTGGGGGAATGGAACGGTGTAGATATCGGGTGCCGGCTTGTCGACGCGGCGCAGCAGGAGGCCGACGTCGCGGTCATAGAGTCCGGCGAGTTCCACGATGTGCATGGCCAGGAACTCGATGCCGGGGCGGTCGGCGGGGAACAGGAATTCGGTGTGGTCCGCGGGCGTGAAGCCTTTGACGTACCGGGCCAGGTAGGCGGGCTTGAAGGTATCGAGCAGAAGGCTGGTGGCAAGGTGGGCTTCGATCTGGCCGCCCGTGGCCGTGAAGGCCGGGCCAGCGGACTCCACCAGCTTCCATGCCGAGGAGTACCCGGAGGCCGTGCCGGCTTTCACGAGCTCCGAGGCCTGCTGCGGTGTGGCCGGTTTGGCGGGCGGGGACGGGTCCTTGCCGGCGGTGGCGAAGTACCAGGACCGGGTGAACGGGCCGGGCCCCGAACTGGCAGGCGCCGCGGTGATGCCTGCGACGTTGAGCGCGCTCTCCCAGCCCAGGGTTGCGGTGATGCGGTACCGGTGCCCCGGGGTCAGCAGCCGGCTCAGCTTTGCCGGGTTGACCGAGCCCGCCGCGTCGGCGTCGTTGGAGGCCTTCTGCGCGTCCCGGCCGCGTTTGGCCGCGGCGCGGTCCTTGGCCGTGGTGGCCAGCAGCCCGAGGATGTAGGCGGGCCGCCCCCAGTCGATTTCAACGCCGATCACGGCGACCGGGTCGTCGGGCGAGTATGGCAGGGCTATGGTGACGACGCCGGAGCCGTCGTCTGTCTGGTCGCCCGGAACAACGGACACCGCCACCGTCCTGCCGCCCTGCGTGCGGGCCGACGCGGTTCCGGTGTAGACGCCGTCGGGACTTTCGCCGTCGTTCATGGCAAGGAGGAGGTGCAACCTGCCGTCCACCACCGGCTCATCAAGGGTGATGATGGTCCGCATCCTCGGGGGCTGCTCGGGCTGGATGAAGACTGAGCCGGTGAGGTGCAGGGCGCGTCGGAAGCGCCGGCCGTCCGCTGCTGCTTCCGAGGAGAGCGCCGCTGGGCCGGTTGGAAAGGTGGCGGCAGGAAGCCTGCGCGGCTCACCCATGGCGGTCACGGGCACGGTGTTGACGGTGAAGCCGGTGCCGTTGGCGAACGTCTGCAGGGTGCGGGCATCCCACTCGGAGTGTTCGGCCGGGACATGCCACTCCGCTGTGTCCAGGGGAGTGGCATCCCTGCCGACTGCCCAGCCGGGCCCTTCCGGGGCGGTCCAGAGGCAGGCGCCGCCGATGAGCTCGCCCGGGTCCATCATGGGCTTCAGTTGGCTCCCGTCACCGGCGATGTGCGCCGCCCAGGCCAGGAGCGTGCGCCGCAGCAGGACCAGTTCGCGTGCGTTGGAGGTTCCGGCCGGCCACGTTCCGGTGCCCGCCGGCGGCTGCCAGCGTGACGTGTCGTAGAGCGGGACGGTGGTCATGACCCAGGGGTTCGTGATGTCCTCGAGCACCACGTCCTGCAGCGTCCAGGTGATGCTGGCACCCCCGGAGCTGACCAGGCCAAGGTTGACCGATGGTGCCGGCGAGGTGATGCTGGTGGTCCCCACCGCGGGTGCGATCGGAAAGGCAAGGATGGGCACGACGTCGGGCCAGACGGTGGGTGCTTTGGTCCAGCCGCCGTCGGGGGTGGGTCCGTTGCCGGTCGTCGGGCGCTGCGGGGAGGCAGTGGTGCCGTCGCCGGTGGGGCCGGCGTCGCCGTCGCCGTCTGTGCCTGCCGTGCCTGCTGCGCCTGACGCGTCGGTAGCACCGGGGAGGGAACGGCCCAGGCCGTCGGCGAGGAACACGTCCGGCCAGGGCCAGTCGCCGGGACCCGGGACGGGCGCCAGTGGTGCAGGTGCGGCGTCCAGGGTGTTGAACGTGATGCATTTGCGGAGGGTGTCAAAGAACAGGTCCACCTCGCCGCAAACCTGCAGCTTGTAGGCGTACTGGTTGTCGCCTGCAGCGTCGGTCCAGATCTGGAGGGTCACGTCTGCGGAGATTCCGATGTGGAAGGGCCCGATCCCCAGCGATCCGCTGACGTTGCCTGCGAGGCGGACCAGTCTTGGCCTGGTGCTGATGAGCGCGGCGAAACGGGAGGTGATCTCAGCCCAGAGGATGCCCTTGGCACCGATGACCACCTCGATGCCTGCCCCCATGCCGATGGTGAACCCCGTCGTGGCCGGGAATGCGGGGTCTCCCATCAGGCTGGGCGTGTTGATTCCGGCCCCGTGCACCATGAGGAAGGCCCAGCCTTGGCATGCGAACGGTGTATCCGGCAGAACCGTTGCCTTGATGGGGCCGGGCGGACGGTTGGTTGGCGCCAGGATTCCGTCGTCGCTGCCGGTCCGGATCCACCAGTTGGCGCCGCGGAACGGGAAATGCGCTGCCAGCGGCACTTTTACCGTGACCAGATACCTGATGGAAAACTCCCCGGCGACGGCGATGTCGAGGGCTTCGGTGGTGGCGGCGACCCCGCCGAAGACTGTGATTTCGAAATTTGGGGGCGGCGGATTCTCCGCCCGGGCTTTCAACTGGTTCAGGATTGTGCGGGTCAGGGTTTGGCGCTCGGCCAGCAGCTTGCCGTCGAGGCCAACGCGGAGGTCGAAGGCGGGGACGGTGACGCCGAGGACACCCAGGGAGCTGAAGAAGAAGCCGTTGTCCGGTGCGGTGCCGATGCTGGCGCCGATGCCGATGGTCACGTTGCCCGGTCCGAAGTCCAAGGCGTCCCAGGGTTTCCATTTCCGGAGCGACAGGAATGGGTTGGGCGGATCCAGTGCGGTCATGCGGGCGTTGTGTCCGAAGGTTCCGAGCACTCCGTACAGGCCAAGCCCGGTGGGGCCGAGGGGGATGGGGCCGGGAAGGTCAACGGCGAAGCCGATCTCCATCTTGCGCCCCTGGGGAAAGTCCGCGTAGCGCAGGAAGCCGAGGGCGGCCACGCCGACGGGCGGGACCTCGACGCCCAGGACCACGGAGAATCCGCCCTGCGTGAAGGACACCTGGCCCTCGCCGCTGAGGAGGCCGGGAACATCGACGCCGGCAATCAGGCCGCGCAATCCCAGCGAGATGTCACCGTTGTCGAAGGTGGCGCGGACCGTGGCACCGCTGATCCTGACGGGGCCAAGATCGACGACGAAGCGCAGGTCCACCTCGAACCACGTGGAGCCGTGCCCGGAGCGCGTGCCCACGATGTCCAGGAGCGAGCCCGGGGTGTCCACCGTCCATTCACCCGGATCAACCACCTCGGCCCGCGACCGGGAGAAGTCCAGCGTCAGCATCTCACCCGGGTCCTGGGTGGGATCGACGGCAGCCATGACATCCCGCCACCGCACCCGCAGCGGGCGGGCATCGGGGCGCATGCCCACTGCCAGTGGGCCGCAGCGCCACAGATCGGCAATTACCTGGCCCTCGACGTCGAGCAGGGCGATGACCTTGCCGGACTGCTGGACGGAGGCATCGAGGGTCACGCCGTGCAGCGTGAAGCCGCCCTGGACCGCCAGTTCCTGGCCGAGGAGCGCTGCGGTGGCAAACAGCGCCGCGGTGGCGGGGCCCGGCGAGTCGGCGGCAATCGCCGGGGCGAGGACCGTGGTGATGCCGGCCGCGATATCTCCCGGGGCGGTACCGAAGGCACTCAAGAGCCCGGCATCCGCATCCGACTCCACCGTCACGGTGACCTGCAGCGCACCAGGATCTCCGGGAGGCCGGGTGATGCCGGCGCGGACCCGCAACTGCTTATCCACCGTCGGTCCGGCTGCGCCCAGCAGGCCATCACCTTGTGGCAGTAGGAGAATCACCGAAGCGCCGGTAGGGACGAGCTGGTCAAGGGATTCCGCATTGGGCAGGTCCCACGACAAAGTGCCACTGATGGCCGGGGGATTCTCTCCGTCGCCGACGGGCACCGGCTGGATCTTGGCTTCGCCCTTCAGGGGGCCGCTGCCCCATTCCAGGGTGGCCTCACACGCGACGCCACCAACCGCGGGTACAGAATCTGGCAGGACGAACTCCGTACCCACCAGCCTGAACTTCCCGCCGTCGGCCGTTATTGTTTCCGGAAGCCGCAGGCCGATGCCGCCGGGAAGCAGCAGCGTCTGGGGGTGCGGGGACAGCGAAAGGCGGGAAATGTCTATGGCAGGCGGGCGGACCCGGGAGAGGAGGATCTTGAGGGTTCCTGTTGCCGTCAGGCTGGCCGGTCCGCCCGCAGCGGTGTAGCGGACCCGCCGGCGCTGGCCTGTGGCAATCTCCGTTCGGGTGGCGGCCCGCACAGTGGAGGGCAGGCTCAGTGCAAGCCCATCAAGTGCCAGAGTTACTGTGGTCTGTGCCGAGTCCGGAGATGCGGCGGCTGAAACGGTCACGGGGCCCGTGAACGTCGTCCCCAGCACGTTGGGCATGGCCTGCGGATTGGCCACCGTTACCGTGCTTGGCACAGCCAGGTCAGCGGGCGCCGGAAGTGCCCGCAGGAGCGCGGCAACGGCGGAATCGAGGAGCATGCCGGTGCTGATGCCCTCCTGGTCAAGCTTTTCGAGAAGGTTCATCTGCGTCCCCTGAGATGTAGCCGGCAGCGGCGAGGAGTTTTTGCGGTACCGCGAAATGTCCGCGTGCGGTGCGTGCCCATATGATGAACCCGGCCCAGACGGGCGTCAATGCGTTTTTTGCAGCGCGAACGCACAGTTGTGTCCCACCGGCGTGCGCCTTCACAGCTTCAGCACAGCGACGGGACAGAAGCGCCAAAGGCCCGGTGGACAGGATTAGGGGGAAAGCTCCGGAACCCTCGGAGCGGTACCGCCTGAGGAGCCAACCATGCACACGGAGACCCGCCCCACCCCTGTTGCTCACACCGATGGTCCACACCCTGCGTTCCAGCAGGGGAGTGCATCTCAAGGCTCCGGGCCGGTCCCTCCGGCTTTCGGCGCTGTGCCGCCTGTCCCGCCGGGCCGCCCGGGCCGCGCGCGGGACAGGAAGCGGGTTGGCCCGGCGGTCTTCGTCACCTGCCTGGTGGCGGCGGGACTGCTGGGCGGAGGTGTGGCCAGCGGGGCCTCGGCCCTGCTGCACAGTGCGGCGGCGAAGACCACCACCACGGCGCAGGCAGCCATCAGCCCGGTCATCGTCAACAACACCGAGAGTGTGAACGCCGTGACGGCCGCAGCGCAGAAGGCCTCGCCCAGCGTGGTGACCATCAGCGTCAGCTCCGGCAGTTCCGGAGGCACGGGCTCGGGCATCATCCTGGACGCCGAGGGCCACATCCTCACCAACACGCACGTGGTGACCCTGGACGGGGCGGCCGCGGATGCCGCCGTCGAGGTCCGCACGCACGACGGGCAGGTCTACAAGGCCACGGTCGTGGGCACCGACCCGCTCTCCGACCTGGCCGTCATCAAGATCGACGCCCAGGGACTGACGCCGGCAACCCTCGGTGACTCCGGCGCCGTCAACGTAGGCGACACCGCCATCGCCATCGGCGCGCCCCTCGGCCTCAGCGGCACCGTCACCGACGGCATCGTCTCCGCCGTGAACCGGACCATCGAGACGGCGTCCTCCGCCGCCTCCGGCGGAACCTCGTCTGACGGGTCCTCGTCCCAGGGCGGAAGCTCGTCGCAGAACCCGTTCGGTTCTTCCCAGCAGGGGCTTTCGGCTTCCGCCCAGGACTCCATCAGCATCAACGTCATCCAGACGGACGCGGCCATCAACCCGGGTAATTCCGGCGGCGCCCTGGTGAACGCGCAGGGCGAGATCATCGGCGTCAACGTGGCCATCGCGTCCGCGGGGTCGTCGTCGTCCTCGTCCGCCCAGAGCGGCAATATCGGTGTCGGCTTCTCCATCCCCATCAACCAGGCGAAGCGGGTGGCGGAGGAAATCATCTCCACGGGCAAGGCGACCCATGGCCAGCTGGGACTGTCCGTTCAGGACAAAACGTCAGGGTCGTCGTCGGACTTCACGGCCGGCGCCGAGGTGGCCTCGGTGACCTCCGGGTCCGCCGCGGACAAGGCCGGGCTGAAAGCCGGCGACGTGGTCACCGGCCTGGCCGGCCGGACCGTGACCGACGCCTCCGAGTTGACGGCCGCGGCGCGCGAGCAGGCCGCCGGGGCCACCGTGAAGATCACCTTCCAGCGCGACGGCCAGGAACAGACCGCGGACATTACCCTGGGCGCGGCTTCCTAGGAACGGTCTCTTTGCGCCGGGTCCAATCAACCGGCTTCCAAGACCGGGCGCCGCTCCATGGGGGAGCGGCGCCCAACTATGGGAGCGGATCCCTCGCCGAACACGGGCACCGCTCCGACGCGCCATTTTCGTGGCTGCAGGATGCTTCGCAACGGCGGCACTTGAGCCAAACGGCTGCACCCTCCCAAAAAAGGCCGGAACCCAAACGGACGCCATCCGAAGGAGGAGGGCGCCAACGAGCTGCAATTTCGCTTGCCCAATATACCCCCTGGGGGTATATTGGCCGTGTTGTTAGTGAAGTGGTATGTCCAGGCCGGGCTATCCGCCCGCCGTCACAGCCGTTCAACCCCAGCAGCCATCGAATCGAACCCGTTTTGAAGGAATGGAACTGACATGTGTGGAACCGAATCCCGCAAGGAACTGCCGCTAGTATCGGCCGCGTCCGGCTGCAGCTGCTGCTCCACCGAAGCCGCCAGTGAGGCGCCCGTGGCCGGAGATTCCGAATACGCCCTCGAAGGACTCACCTGCGGCCATTGCGTACAAACAGTTGAGAAGGCCGTCACCGCTGTGGCCGGTGTTGATGCGGCATCCGTCGGGCTCGTTCCTCGCGGCCGCTCACGCTTGGTTGTTTCCGGAGCCGTCAGTGAGGCAGAGCTCCGTGACGCTGTTGCCTCCGGCAGGTACAGCCTGATCACCACTTAACAAGGGTTCGCCAGTGCGTCACCCGAAGTCCTATCGGCGCACGGGCCCGGATCCCCTTTCGAGGAGGAACCATGGAAGACCACACGCAACACCATAGGCACCATGCCGGTCCGGTCAGGGAGGCCGAGCCTCGCGCGGCGGCCCACACCTCAGAGCCTCGCGGGGGCCATGACGGCCATGACGGGCATCGGATGGACGACGATCATGTTGTGCACAGCCAGGGCCAGCACGCCGGGCACAGCACGGCGATGTTCAAGGACAGGTTTTGGCTGACCCTGGTCCTGTCGGTGCCGGTGGTGTACTTCAGCCCGATGTTCGCCCACCTGCTCGGTTACATGCCGCCAGACTTCCCCGGCGCAACCTGGATCCCGCCGCTGCTCGGGACCATCATCTTTTTCTATGGCGGGATGCCGTTCCTGAAGGGCGGCCTGAACCAACTCAAGTCCCGGCAGCCGGGCATGATGCTGCTGATCGGCATGGCCATCAGCGTCGCCTTCGCCGCCTCCTGGGTGACCACCCTGGGCATCGGCGGCTTCGACCTGGACTTCTGGTGGGAACTGGCCCTGCTGGTGGCCATCATGCTGCTGGGCCACTGGATCGAAATGCGCGCCCTCGGCTCCGCCCGCGGAGCCCTGGACACACTCGCGGCCCTGCTGCCCGATGAGGCCGAGCGCATCACCGACACGGGCACGGAAACCGTCAGCGTCTCCGAACTCAGGGCCGGGGACACCGTGCTGGTCCGTTCCGGGGCCCGGATGCCGGCAGACGGCACCGTCACCGACGGGCAGGCCGAGTTCGACGAATCCATGATCACCGGTGAGTCCAAGACCGTCCTCCGCTCCGCCGGAGACTCTGTCGTGGCCGGAACCGTTGCCACCGACAACACGGTCCGGGTCCGGATCACCGCCGTCGGGGACGACACCGCCCTGGCCGGGATCCAGCGCCTGGTCGCCGAAGCCCAGGCGTCCTCCTCACGGGCACAGGCTTTGGCTGACCGGGCCGCGGCGTTCCTGTTCTACTTCGCCACCGTCGCCGCTGCCATTACCTTCATCGCCTGGACGCTGCTGGGCAGCGTCCCCGACGCCGTCACCCGCACCGTCACCGTCCTGGTGATCGCCTGCCCGCACGCCCTGGGCCTGGCCATCCCGCTGGTGATCGCCATCTCTACCGAGCAGGCAGCCCGCGCCGGCGTGCTGATCAAGAACCGGATGGCACTGGAGCGGATGCGCACCGTCGACGTCGTTCTGTTCGACAAGACCGGAACCCTGACCAAGGGCGAACCCGAACTCAAAGACGTCACCGCTGCCGACGGCGTTGCCCGGGACGAGTTGGTGGCTCTGGCCGCCGCCGTCGAATCCGACAGCGAACACCCCGTGGCACGTGCCATCGTCCGGGCCGCCCACCAACAGGCCTTAACAGTCGCAAGGGCAACAGGCTTCACCTCTATGACCGGCCGGGGCGTCCGAGCGACCGTCGATGGCCGGACAGTCTCCATCGGCGGCCCGGCGCTGCTGCGCGAACTCGGCCTGACCGAGCCCGAATCCCTGGCCGCGACCACCCGGGCGTGGATGGACCGCGGCGCGGCCGTGCTGCACATCGTGGATGGCAACCGGGTCCTCGGTGCGGTCAGCCTGGAGGACGCCGTCCGCGAAGAGTCCCGCCAGGCGGTCGCCGCGCTGCAGCACCGGGGCGTCAAGGTCGCCATGATCACCGGTGACGCCCGCCAGGTCGCCGCGGCCGTGGCATCGGAGCTGAAGATCGACGAGGTCTTCGCCGAGGTCCTTCCCGCTGACAAGGACAAGAAGGTCGCCGAGCTCCAGGGAAGCGGGCTGAAGGTGGCCATGGTCGGAGACGGGGTCAACGATTCCCCGGCGCTGGCCAGGGCCGAGGTCGGTATCGCCATCGGTGCCGGCACCGACGTGGCGATGGAATCGGCCGGGGTGGTCCTGGCCGGCAACGACCCCCGGGCCGTCCTGTCCATGGTGGATTTGTCCCGGGCCAGCTACCGGAAGATGTGGCAGAACCTGGTCTGGGCCACCGGCTACAACATTATTTCCGTCCCGCTTGCTGCCGGCGTGCTCGCCTTCGCCGGGGTCGTGCTCTCCCCGGCCATGGGCGCGGTCCTGATGTCCGCCTCCACCATCGTCGTTGCCCTGAACGCCCAGCTGCTGCGGCGGGTGAAGTTCAACCCGTCCGAGCTTCGTTGACCCCTGAGATACCGCCGGCCAATGGGCGACACGGCCCTGTGGCCGGTAGCCTAGAAATAACACCCCGCTCCCACCGAAGGAGGAAATGCCATGACCGCAGCCCCGCGCACCGCGGCCGCGTTCCTCCGCCAAGCGGGCCTTGTAGCCGCAGTGCTGGCCGTCATGGCCGGAATCTTCGGCATGCACGTCCTCACCGGCACCCACCTTATGCATTCCCCGGCCTTGGCAACGGGAGCCGCCAGCATCCACCACTCCGGGGCGTCGGGTGACCAAGCACTGACTCATGCGGATGCCCTTGAGTTGTCGGACCCCGGTGCCGCCGGGCACGACGAGCTGCAGGCCATGGCCGGGCATTGTTCAGGTTCGGGGGCATGCAGTGACATGCAGGCCATGACCGGGTCCTGCATCCCGTCAGCGAAAACTGCATCCCTGGCCGCACCGCCGCCGGGAATCCTGGTGCTGGGCATCAGCAACAGCACCGTCACGGCATGCGATGCCGTCCGGTGGACCTTCCTTCCCGGCAGCCCGTCACCGGGTGAGCTTTCCATCAGCAGGACGTAAAACAGGACCCCGCGCCGTCTTCTCCGGCGCAGATCCCGTTACTCTGGCGCACCCTTTCCCGGGTGGTTGCCAGACGCATCACCGATGCAATCAATCCCTGCGGCGCCCCCGGCGCCAGCTGATGTCTGAAGGACCTGATTTCCATGAACAAGAAGTTTCTGCCCCTTTCCGCCACGGCTTTTGCCGTGGCCATCGCCCTGGCCGGCTGCGCTGGCGGCTCCGGCACCGGATCCCCCGCCACTTCGAGCGCGGGCATGGACCACGGCAGCTCCAGCGCAACGGCCACCAGCACCGCGACCAGCTCCACGGCAGCGGCAGCCGACCACAACGCAGCGGACGTTACCTTCGCGCAGATGATGATCCCGCACCACACCCAGGCCGTGGAAATGAGCGACATGATGCTCAAAAAGGACGGCATCCCGGCGCCGGTGACCGCGCTGGCAACGACGATCAAAGCCGCCCAAGGCCCCGAGATCCAGACCATGACCGGCTGGCTCTCGGGCTGGAACGAACCCGCCATGATGCCCGCCGGCCACGCCGGCCACAGCATGAACGGCATGATGAGCGACGCCGACATGAAGGCTCTGGACGCGGCCAAGGGAACCGAAGCCGCACGGCTCTTCCTGAAGCAGATGATCGCCCACCACGAAGGGGCAATCATGATGGCCAAGACAGAAAACACCGCCGGCAAGAATGCCGACGCGGTCAAGCTCAGCAAGGACATCGTCACGGCCCAGGAAGCCGAAATCCAGGAGATGCAGAAACTGCTGGCAACCCTCTAGCCAGCCGCAAAACGGCACCGGCCCTCCGCCCCTTGTGGCGGGGCCGGTGCCGGTGCCGGACACCGAGTCCTTCTTTCCCTGGATCTCCCGCAACTTCCCATGCCCATCTCCACCAAAACCGTCCGGCGGCCCGCGGCCCTCAGCGCCGGCGCCCTCATCCTCGCCCTCGTGGCCTGCACACCGGCGTCCGAAACATCAGCCGGCGCATCGACCACTCAGCGGGCCGGCAGCGGCCTGCCCAGCGCCCACATTCACGGCCTGACCGTCAGCGGAGACACCAGCAAGGTCCTGCTGGCAACCCACGACGGGCTGTTCGACGTGACAAAACAGCCCGCCAGCAAAATCGGCGACGCCAACGACCTGATGGGATTCACTGCAGGCAAAGACCCGGGCGTCGTCTACGTCTCGGGCCATCCCGGCGAAGGCTCGGACTTTCCCAACCCGCTCGGGCTGATCAAGTCCACCGACGGAGGCAAGACCTGGGCACAGCTCTCCGACGGAACTCTTTGGACGAGCCGCGACGGCAAGGCCTGGAAAATCGTGGCGGCGGACTTTGCCCCGGCCTTCCTCGCCGGACATTTCTGACAGCGACACCGTTCTCGCCACCACCCCCAAAGGGGTCCAGCGCTCCACGGAGGGTGGCACCACCTGGAAACTGCTGAAGTCCAGCCCTGTCATTATGTTCGCCGCGTTCGCCGACCCTGGTGATGCGGTCGGAGCCGAACCCGATGGGACAGTTCACCTCTCAACCGACGGCGGTGCGACCTGGACGAAGAAAGGCCAGATCGAGGGACAGGTCATGTCCATAGCAGCGGTCAAGGGCGCCAACGGCAAACCGTGGATCTGGGCCGCCACCACGGACAGCATCCTTGTCTCCACCGACGGAGGAACGACCTTCCGGCCTTCTGACGCTGCCTAATGCCATGGACATCGGACAATCGCGCATTCCCGCCTTCACCAACTGCTACGCCCAGTCCCCGAAGGCACCGGAACCCGGCGCCCAGTGCACCGGAAGGGTCAACGGGTGAGGCGCAGCCCGGACGTGCCGGCTCCTGCGGATCCTGCCCCGGGAATCGTCGAGGGCGGCATACGGTGAGCGAAGCCGAAGACATCTGGCGCACCGACCCGACTACGCTGCAGGATGTGATCCTCGACCGGCCCGCGGGCGAAACACGGCTCGGTGAGGGCCCGCCGCTGGAGCGTATCTGGATCCTGTCCCTGCTCGAACGCCACGAGGAAGCCGTGAAGGAAGGCCAGCAGCTGCTGGCCCGCTCCCAAGACCGCCATCTTGAGCTGGGATTTGACCGCCAATCTGGGTGAACAGTCACGTCCGCCAATGCAAATTTATCCGCGAATTGTCTGGAATCACACACCCCGCTCGATTCTCGCATTGCTGAGAAACCTCTCATAAATGGCTGTTTGATGAGAAGTCACTCATTAATTGGGAAATCTTGACAAAGGAAGAATTAGTTCTTTTCAACCCCGTTATTCATCGATATCGTAGTTCTACGCTGCTTTCGCCGGGGCAAAACCGAAAGTAGCAGGGAATGGGCAACCCGAGGCTGCCAGCGCCAATGTCTGGCTCTATTAGTCTTGACTGGCCCACGGAATTGCCACGGGGGAGGTCGCGAGCATGGGTTGGCTCTCTGGGGACCGCCAGCACGAGGGGTGGATCGAGCCTGTCGCGGCGGGTGACCGGCCGTTCTCCCCAGCCGGCGGAGAAGGAAAACTGGACGCCTACATATCCGATCCTGACGGATCGCCGGACAACGAAGCCTTGGGCTGGCGCGGGGCTTGTACCTGCGGGTGGCTCGGCAAGCTATGGGAACGGGGCACTCACCCGGCCGACGATGATATGGCGCATGCCGCCCGACGGATTGAGTACGCCATCCACCGTGAGTGGAGGTCCCACCTGCCGCCGCGGGATCCAATCACGGCTGCTGCCCTTGCCGCGGTGATGGCGGCCGCGCACGAACACGACCAGGCAAGTCAGCGATTGGCCTCTACGGTGGCGGACGCCAGGGCCGCTGGAGCATCCTGGGCCAATATAGGCCGGGCTGCCGGCTTCAGCCGCCAGGGCGCATACAAGCGGTGGGCGGAATCAGAGTCGACAGGGCCCCGCTGACAGTCGGCAGCAGCGGGGGATAACCCACCGAGCGCGAACGTACACTTGCGGCCCCCAAGACGGATCTAACTTAGGCGGCTGGCCGATCCACGGAAATGAAAAGGGAGTAGATTAGCAGTGCCAGCTGCACTGCTGCAGAAGATTCAGACTCTAAATTTCACAACGCGGAAGTTGGGAAGTGAGGTTTCGGTGTCTCACACAATTCCCCCCGGTGCCAGTGCGCGCCTGTACAACGAAGACCTGGCTCCGGCCGAACATCGCACCTGGGGTTTCTATTCGCTGTTCGCGATGTGGATGTCCGACATCCATTCGCTCGGCGGATACACCTTCGCCGCCGGCCTCTTCGCATTGGGCCTCGGGGCCTGGCAGGTTTTCCTCGCATTGGTTGTGGGGATCATCCTTGTCTATTTCCTGATGAATTTCTCCGGCTACGCAGGGCAGAAAACCGGAGTCCCCTATCCGGTGCTCGCCCGGATCTCGTTCGGAACGTTCGGAGCCAACCTCCCGGCCCTGATTCGTGCGCTCGTGGCCATCGCCTGGTACGGCATCCAGACCTGGCTCGCCTCCCGCGCCGTCATCATCATCGCCCTCAAGGTCTGGCCCGAACTGAAAGGGCTGACGGAAAACAACTTCCTTGGCGAATCCACCCTGGGCTGGCTTGCCTTCCTGTTAATGTGGTCGCTTCAGCTGCTGCTGCTTCGAAACGGCATGGAGACGATCAGGAGATTCCAGGACTGGGCCGGCCCGGCCGTGTGGGCCGTCATGGGCCTCCTGGTCATCTACATCCTGATCAACGCAGGCTGGAACGTGTCCCTGGACCTGCCGGGAGGAACCGCGCAATGGGGCACGGCGCATGCCTTCTTCGCCGCCGTGGCGCTGACCGTGACCTACTTCTCCACCCTGATGCTGAACTTCTGCGACTTCTCCCGCTTCGCCCCAACCCGCAAGGCGGTTCGCAAGGCGAATCTGTGGGGGCTGCCAGTGAACTTCATTGCCTTCTCGGTAGTCTCCGTGGTGGTCACTGCCGGAACTTTCAAGGTGTACGGAGAGCACATCTACGATCCCGTGGAGATTGTGGGGCGAATCGACAGCATCTGGGCCCTCCTGCTCGGCGCAGTCACCTTCGCTGTGGCGACACTGGGGATCAACGTCGTCGCAAACTTCGTCTCACCGGCCTACGATCTGGCGAACGTCTGGCCCTCAAGAATCGACTTCAGGCGCGGCGGCCTGATCGCCGCCATGATCGCCCTGGTCATCACACCCTGGAACCTGTTCAACAGTCCGGTGGTGATCAACCTGTTCCTCGGCGGGCTCGGGGCACTCCTCGGTCCTCTTTTCGGAATCATCATGATGGACTACTACGTGCTCCGCAGGCAGCATGTGCTGGTGCAGGACCTCTTCACTGAGCAGGGCTATTACACGTACACAGGCGGCTGGAACCGCAAAGCCGACATTTCGTTCCTCGTCTCAGCTGTCCCTGCCGTGGTCTTGGCGCTGGTCCCGCTCTTCGGCGCTCTCTCGGCCTTCTCCTGGTTCATCGGAGCAACCCTTGCGGCCGTGGTGCACTACTTCATCTCGCGCAACGATACGACTCTTGCCGCCTCCGTCAGGGCCGCAACCGAGGCGGAAATCGAATCCGATGCGGCATCGACTTCCTCTCGGCCCGTGAGGCCCTGACCGAGAGAAAATCGAGCCGCGGGGCCGTGCTACCGCAGGATGTTGTAGCTGCTCCAGCCTGCACCGACGATGGTCCGCGCGCCCCAGCTGCCCCTGCTGAAGGGGTAGTGGGCCAGACGGCCGTCGGTGAGCCGGGTCATGAGCCCCGAGCTTCCGGTGGTGAAACCGGCGACGGCGGTGATGCTGTTGATGCTGTTCCAGCCTGCGCCGACCGTGCGCCTGGCTTCGGCGACGAAGCCGCCGGTTCCGGTGGAGCGGTACAGCACCAGCGTGCCGTCGGTGCGTTTGGCCAGCAGGTCCTGCGCCCCGTTCTGGTCGAAGTCGGTCATGGTGAGGTAGAGGCCCCGCCAGCCGGCCCCGGTCCTGATGCGGGGTGACAGGGATGATCCGGCGCTGTTGCCGTAGTACCAGAGGGTGCCGGCGGAGTCGTACGCGAGGATTCCCGGGTGCTGGTCGGTTTTGCGCCAGTGGCCGACGGTGATGTGGAAGCTGGCCCAGCCGGTGCCGATGGCCCTGGCCGGGGTGAATCCGCCGCCGGGCCTTCCGGGGTAGAAGCTCAGCCGGCCGTCCTTCCACTGCGCGATGATGTCGAAGACGCCGTCGCTATTCCAGTCCGCCACGAACCCCTTGGCCAGCCCGGACCAGCCGATGCCGATCTTCTGCCGGGCCTGCAGCGTGCCCTGGCCGCTGGCCGGGTAGTCCCACAGTGTGCCGTCAGGACCCACCGCCACGACGTCCGCGGCACTTCGGATGGACGGCGTGGAGGTGGCCTTCGGTGAGGCCTTGATGACGATGTCGTCGATGTAGCTATCGCCCATCTGGCGGTTGTGTTCTGCACCGAGCTGGACCGTGTCCAGCGTGGTGGCCGCGGAGGCTATCTGGCTGCTCGAGAACACCGCTGTGCCGTCAAACCACACCTCCACGGTTGACGCGGTACCGTTCGCGGTGGTCCTCATGGCCACGTGGTGCCACTCGCTGAGCGGGATGCTTGAGGCGAGCAGGCGGGTAAAGACGGAGGTTCCGTCAGGTGCGGTTGTGCGGAGCCATAGCTCTCCGTTGTTGTTGTATCGGTAGACGTCGGCCACCCGGATACTGCCGGAGAAAAACCGGAGGTACGGGACATCGTTGCCCAACTCGCCGGCCTGGGTGATGTTAAACCAGCCGTCCGCATAGGCGGTCGCCGTACCCGCCGGCAGAGGGGTGGACAGGTTGGCAACCGAACCCGCATCCGTAGTGACATGCAGGAAGGCGGCGCAGGTTCCCGAGTGGGCCTGGACCGAGGAGACTTCCGTGCTTCCCGTGCCTCCGGTGGTGGACGTGAATCCGTCCAGAGTCCCGGACTCGAAATTGTTGGCCATCACCGTTGTTCCCGGGATGGTGCTGGCCGGGGCAGGTGTTCCTGGCTGGCACGTCGCCGCCTGGGCCGGCACGGCCCCCACCGCCAGAGCCCAGATCAGGGACGCCGTGGTACCGCCAACCACACCAAATCTGAAGAGTCGTTTCATTGTTCCGCGCTCCAATGTCATTGAACCAGTGGTTCAATCTGATAGAGCTGTTCGGCGACCTTGGCCAGTTCTCGACGACCAGTACACGGCAACTTAGTCGTGAGCACAGGAACCAAACAACCGTAATGTGTACGCAAATTTTTCGTTCCCATCTGCCGACTACTTGGACCGGGGCTTCGGCGCCTGTCCCGCTGGGACTGTCCGTTCGGGACAAAACGTCCGGGACGCCGTCGGACTTCACCACCCTGTCCGCATGCTGAAACGTCCGTCTCGAAATCCAAGACACCGGCCTAGGCTGTGCTCATGGAAGAGAACCGCCTGATCCCGCCGTTCGTCGATCTCGATTGGTGCGCCGGGCAGCAGCGGCGGATTGTGCTGGCGGACACGCGCTGGTATCTCGACGGCGCCGCCGGCCGGGACGCGTATGACCGGGGCCATCTGCCCGGTGCCGTGTTCGTGGACCTGGACCGGTGGCTGTCCGGGCCTGCCTCGGAAGACGGGGGACGGAACCCGCTGCCGGATCCCGCAGTGTTTGCCGCGGGCATGCAGGCGTGCGGCATCGGGGACTCTGATCTGGTGGTGGCGTACGACGACGCCGGCGGCGTCATCGCTGCCCGTCTGGTGTGGATGCTGAGGGCCACCGGCCACCACGCGGCCGTGCTGGACGGCGGCATCGCCTCCTACGCTGGCCCGCTGGAAACGGAAGCCGCGGCCGCGGTCCGCTCCAACTTCACGGAGCGCCCCTGGCCAGAGCACTTGCTGGCGGACATCAGTGACGCCACCAGCCCCGCATTTCAGGTGATCGACGCCCGCAACCTGGACAGGTACCTGGGGCAGCACGATCCGGTGGACCCACGGCCTGGCCACATCCCCGGGGCACAGAACGTTCCGTGCCGCAAGAACCTTGACGCGGGTGGCCAGCTGCTGTCCGAGGCGCAGCTGCTGGGGAACTTCCAGCGGGCGGGCATTGAATCGGCCGACCGGACGGTGAGCTACTGCGGCTCGGGCGTGACGGCCTGCCACAACCTGCTGGTGCTCGAGCATCTGGGACTGGGCCGCGGCAGGCTCTTTGTGGGCGGCTGGTCACAGTACTCGCACGCCGTCGACCTGCCGGTGGCGACTGCCTGACGCTTCACAGGATTCTCGGAGGTACAGAAGCCACAGTGGAGTGAGGCGACAGTGAGGTCGCAGCCCCTCCCAACTGGCTGGCAATAGTTGTCGTTTTGAGCCCTCAAAACGACAACAAGTGCGAGTTACTTGGGTGCCGAATCCCAGGAAGCCACCTCCATGCTCACTCTGCACACCGCCCTTGCCCTTGCCCCGGCCGCGACGCCCGGGATCACGTCCCTGCTGGATCCGGCCGCCCTGCTCCAAGGCCTGGGGCCGGCAACCCTGTCCGTGATCGCCCTGATAATCTTCATCGAATCGGGCGTCCTTTTCCCGTTCCTGCCGGGCGACTCCCTGCTCTTCACGGCCGGGCTGCTGCACCAGCAGCTGAGCCTGACGCTTCCGGTGCTCATCGGCGTCATTACCGCGGCCGCCGTAGCAGGGGACCAAGTGGGCTACGTGCTGGGACGGACGTTCGGCCGTCGCTGGTTCAAGGACGACGCAAGAATCCTGAAAACCTCCCATCTGGACAAGACGGAGGACTTTTACCGCCGCCACGGCGGGCCCGCGATCGTGCTGGCCCGGTTCGTCCCCATCATCAGGACCTACGCGCCGCTGACCGCCGGCATCGCCCGCTACGGGTACAAGTCCTTCACGCTCTGGAACGTCGTTGGCGCCCTTGCGTGGACCGCGTCCGTGACGCTGCTGGGCACCTGGCTGGGGCACTTTGAGATCGTGGCCAGGAACATCGACGTCATCGCCGTCGTCATGGTGCTGGTCTCCGTGCTGCCGTGGGGCATCGAGTACCTCAAGCACCGCCGCGGCAAGAAGGCAGCACCGTTGAAATAGCTCCTCGGCTACCGCAGGATGTTGTAGCTGCTCCAGCCTGCGCCCTCGATGGTCCGTGGGCCCCAGGTGCCCTTTGTGAAGGGGTAGTGGGCCAGGCGGCCGTCGGTGAGCCGCGTCATGAGCCCTGAGCTTCCGGTGGTGAAACCGGCGACGGCGGTGATGCTGTTGATGCTGTTCCAGCCGGCGCCCACCGTGCGCCTGGCTTCGGCGACGAAGCCGCCGGTGCCGTTGGAGCGGTACAGCACGAGCGTGCCGTCACTGCGTTTGGCGAGGAGGTCCTGCGTCCCGTTCTGGTCGAAGTCGGTCATGGTGAGGTACAGGCCCCGCCAGCCGGCCCCGGTCCTGATGCGGGGCGACAGCCGTGATCCGGTGGTGTTGCCGTAATACCAGAGGGTCCCGGCGGCGTCGTAGGCAAGGATTCCCGGAAACTGGTCGGTCTTGCGCCAGTGGCCGACCGTGATGTGGAAGCTGGCCCAGCCGGTGCCGATGGCCTGGGCCGCGGAGAACCCGCCGCCGCGCCTTCCGGGGTAGAAGCTCAGCCGCCCGTCCTTCCACTGCGCGATGATGTCGAAGATGCCGTCGCTGTTCCAGTCCGTCACGAACCCCTTAGCCAGCGCGGACCAGCCGACGCCGATTCTTTGCCTGGGCTGGAGCCCTCCCTTGCCCGTGGCCGGGTAGTCCCACAGCACGCCGCCAGGATCGGCCGCCACCACGTCCGCGGCGCTGCGGATGGATGAAATGGTGCTGGGCGGCGGGGGAGGGGGCGGAGTTGGGCTGGCCGAAGTGGAGGCCTTGATGAGGACGTCGTCAATGAAGCTGTCGCCCATCTGCCTGTCGTGTTCCGCGCCCACCTGGACCGTGCCCAGGGTGGTGGCCGCGCTGGCCACCTGGTTGCTGGAGTACACGGATGCCTCGTCGAACCACACCTGCACGTCGGTCCCCAGGCCGTTCGCGGTCACCCGCATCACCACATGGTGCCAGGTGCTCAGCGGGATGCTCGACGAGACCAGCCGGGTATAGACGAAGTCTCCGGTAGGGGAGGTGACGCGGAGCCAGAGCTGCCCGCTCGAGTTGTAGCGGTAGATATCGGCCACCCGCAGGCTGCCGGAGAAAAACCGGAAGTACGGGACGTCGTTGCCGGCCACCCCGGCCTGGGTGATGTTGAACCAGCCGTTGGCAAAGGCCGTCACTGTGCCTGCCGGCAGGGGCACCTGCAGCTTGGCCACCGAGCCCGCGTCAGTGGTGGCATGCAGGAAGGCAGCGCAGGTCCCCGAATGGGCCCGGACCGAGGAAACGGCAGCGGTTCCGGTGCCTCCGGTGGTGGCCGTGAACCCGGCCAGGGTCCCGGATTCAAAATTGTCGGCCATGACCGTTGTTCCCGGGTTTGCGTCGGCCGGGGCGGCGGTTCCTGGCTGGCACGTCGCCGCCTGGGCCGGCACGGCCCCCACCGCCAGCGCGCAGATCAGGGAGGCGGTGATGCCGCCCGCAACCGCAAGTCTGAAGAGCTGTTTCATCATTCTGCACTCCAGGGTCGGCTGGACCGATGGTTCAGGGTGGGAGGGGCTTTGTCCGGGACGAAGTCAATTGTGGTCAGCGCACGTTGGGAAAAGGTCGGAACAGACCTGCTGATGTTGCCTTAGGACACCAAATTGGGGGGTGATCTTGTGCCAGCCCGGCCCGTTAGCCGGCGGGCACGTCAGCAGGATCGCCGGAGGTGCGCGGTTCTTTCTGCCAGGGCCATCGTCCGGTGATTTCCAGCTCGAGAGAGAAACTGAGGAACGTGCGGATAAGCACGATGAGGGCCAGGACGCCAACGGTTTCGAAGGTGGGTGTAACGGCCACCGTGCGTATGATGTCGGCCGCTACGAGCAGTTCAAGGCCCAACAGGATGGATCTGCCGAGCAGTTGGCGGTAGGAACGGTAGAAGCTCAGACGTCCGGCGCCGGCGGGAAGATTCTGCGGCTGATGGCCCCGTAATGCCAGCACCACCGACACCAGGGCGCCGATCACCATGACGGCCACACCGGCGAAGTCAACAAACTGTCCAATCGTCTCAATGACGTGCCGAAAATCCATGACTCCAGCCTCACTCATTGCAGCTACGCCTCCTCGCTGACACGCCCGCGCGACGTCGTCCGGCCTGCCGCCAATCACAGGGGACGGGCTGGGCGCCACCCCACCATACCGCCGTGGCGTGCCGCGTCCGGGGGTTACCGTGGCGCCAGCGCCTTGGGTGAAGGAGGCACTTTCAGGGATAATCCTCTCCATGACCCTCGCTTCGCTCGCGGCCTTTGCCGGACTGTGCCTCATTCTGTCCCTAACGCCTGGCCCGGACACGTTTCTGGTGCTGCGTATCGCCCTGAACCGGCCCAGCGCCGGCATTGCGGCTGCGGCGGGCTCGGCGGCTGCCGCCATCGTGTGGGCCGCCCTTGTGGGCGTCGGACTGGCAGCGATCCTGGAACAGTCAGCCGAGGTGTTCCGCTGGCTCAAGATCGCTGGCGGCCTCTACCTGCTGTACCTAGGAATTTCCTCGTTCCTGAAAACGCGGAAGGCAGCAAAGGAGGGCCTGGCAGGTGGCAGCGAAGGAGGCGCGCTCCGCCACAGCAACCTGGCGGGCCTCGGCGCAGGGGCACTGTCCACGCTGCTCAACCCCAAGGTGGGCCTCTTCTACCTGGCAGTGGTTCCGCAGTTCATCCCGCAGGGCGGTGACACCATGGGCACCGCGATGATCCTGGGTGCAGTGGAAGCGGTCATCGGATTCGCCTACCTGGCCGTCGTCGCGCTCATCGCGTACAAGGCAATGGCGTGGCTGCGGCGCCCCAAGGTGAGCACCGGCGTCGAACGCGTCAGCAGTGGCATCATCGCCGCCCTTGGTGCCGGCGTCATCGCCTCCGGCGCGAGCAGTTAGGCGTCACTTCTGACTCCAGGGGCGCAGGGAATCCTCGCTCCGGCGTCCGCCTCCCATGGCTGGCTGGGACCGTCGCTTCAGGACAAAACGTCCGGGCCGCCGTCGGACTTCACCGCAGAAGCCGAAGTGGCCGCGCTGATTACGCATAACGCGAAACCGGCAGCTGGCCAAATCGAGCTTATTTGGCGACTGGCGCTACGTCATCCACCGCAAGCGAAGGGAGCCGGGACAGTATGTCCCGGCTCCTTTTCTGGCGGTCCTCGATGGATTTCCAGGTACCTGCCCCAGCCGACCGGAGGAGGCGTCCAGTTCGTTACTCTGCCGGTTCGAGCACCGCTTCTGCTTCCGGGGTGACCGAGGGGAGTTTCTTCTGGCCGCCCATGGCGAAGAAGTAGCTGACTCCGGCGGTGACCAGTCCTACGGGCCAGGCAAAGGCTGCCGCCGCACCGAGGGCCGGTACGAGTGCCATCACGGCAGCGAGGGCCGCCGTCGGGATGAACACTGCGATGGCTTTGGGGTTGACGCCCTTCCGGAAGAAGAACTCCCCGTTCTCGTCCGAGCGGTAAAGCTCCTTGATGTTTACGATGCCGCGGTTGATGAGGAAGTAGTCGGCGGCCATGATGCCGAACAGAGGGCCGAGGAAGGCTCCCAGGCCGCCCAGGAAGTAGTTGACGACGACGGGGTTGGAGTACAGGTTCCACGGCATGACCAGGAGTGCCAGCACTGCGCTGATGATGCCGCCGCGCTTGAAGTTGATGCGCTTGGGCCAGACGTTGGCCAGGTCGTAGGCGGGGGAGACGAAGTTCAGCACCACGTTCACGCCGATCGTGGCCACGATGAACATCGAGGCGCCGAGGACAAGGACGAAGGTGTCGGGCACCTTGGCGAGGATCAGTGCGGGGTCCGTGATGGCTTCACCGAAGGCGACGACGGTGCCAATGGTCATGGTGATGCTGATGGCGGCGAATGCCGCGAAGTTCACCGGGATGCCCCAGAAGTTGCCGCGGACCACCGACTTCGCTGACTTGGCAAAGCGGGTGAAGTCGCAGTAGTTCAGCAGCATGGTGGCGTACGTCGCCACCAGCAGGAAGGCACCTGTCAGGACGCCCCGGGTGGCGTCTCCGCCGGCCAGCGGGTTGATGGACAGGTCCATCGGGATGTTCCACTTTGCGAGGCTGAAGAGCCAGATGGCCATGCCGAGCATGACTGCCCAGACAATCGGACCGGCCCAGTCCTGGAATCGGCGCACGGCCTCCATGCCCCGGGTGATAACCACCAGCTGAAGGATCCAGAGCAGGATGAAGCAGGCCCAGCCCAGGAGCGAGAGTCCAAGGAAGCTTTGGTTCTGCCATTGCTGCAGGTCAGGGTCGATCCTAAGGAGAAGTACGACGACGGCCATGGAGGCCAGATAAGTCTGGATCCCGTACCAGCAGATGGCGATGACCGCCCGGATGAGTGCCGGGATGTTGGCGCCCCAGATCCCGAAGCTGATGCGCGCCATAACGGGGAAGGGGACGCCCGTTCGCTGTCCCATCTTCCCGGCCCAGTTCATCCCGAAAAAGAGGATCGCGGTCCCGATCAGGATGGCTGCCAGGACCTGCCAGCCGGTGAGGCCGATGACGAACAGGCCCGCTACGAAGGTGTAGGTGCCGATGTTGTGGATCGCCGACATCCAGACGGCGAAGAAACTGTACGAGGTCCATTTCCGCTCCGTGGCGGGGGCAAGGTCCTCGTTGTAAAGCCGGCCCGACGGATCGAGCGCGGCCAGCGAATCGTGGCTGCTGTCCATGATGACTCCTTTGTCAAACACTTTCGGTGGGTTTTGGTTTGGGTGGTGCGGTCTTGTCAGACGGGACGGCCCGCGGCCACCAGTTCTGCCGGGGCGGCGAGGGTTTCCTGGAATCCATGGCGCTTCAGGAACCGGCCGACGGGTCCCGGATCGTGGAAGCCGTTTTCATCAAGGACGATCCGTCCGCCCGAGACCACGAGCTGCGGCCAGCCCCGTAGGGCCTTTCCCTCAAATGGGGAAAAGTCCGTGCCCATATGCAGGGCCGCTCCCGCTACGGCCCGTACTTCGGCGGGATCCACGAGGACAAGGTCGGCGTCGAAACCGGGCGCTATCACGCCCTTGCCGCGGAGCGCGTTGATTCGGGCAGGTCCGGCGGAGAAGACCTCCACGAAACGTTCAATGCCATCCCCTTCGGGGGAGACCATGGTGGTAAAGGTGACCGGCATCCTTGTTTCGACACCGGGGAGTCCGTGGGGCATCTGCCGGATGTCATCGCTGCGTTCGAGTTTCTGCGACAGGTCGTAGCAGGAATGGTCCGAGGAGACAGTGTGGATGGCGCCCGCCAGCACCCGTTCCTTAAGCGCCGCGACGGTTTCCGGGCTGCGCATCGGAGGGCAGCAGGCGTACCATTCCGGAAAGTTTTCGCCGTAGACGTTCTGGTCCAAGGTCAGGTAATGCGGACAGGTCTCGGAGTAGGCGGCGAGGCCGTCCATTCGGGCGGCGGTCACCAGATCGACAGCTCCCGGTGTGGACTGATGGACGAAGTACACCGGCGCTCCGGTGTATTCGGCCATGGCCAGGGCTTCCTTGACGGAGATCTCTTCGGCGAGTTCCGGCCGAGTACGATGCAGGTGGCGGATGCCGATGTCACCGCGGGCGGCGTGCTCGGCGGTGCAGTCGGCGATGATGGCGTCGTGTTCAGCGTGAATGTAGGTGAGCCCGTCAAGCCGCACCATTTGCTTCATCACCCGCAGGATGGTGTCGTTGTCCGCCATCGTGGATCCGCGGTTCGTTGTGTACATCTTGACGGAGCGGATTCCCAGCCCGGCCAGCTCTTCAAGCTGGGCGGGTACGGTTTCGTCCCACTCGATGACGGAGGCGTGCAGTCCCACATCGCAGCGCGACTCACGGGCCAGGGCAATCTTGTTGCGGGCTGCCTCCAATGGGGTTTCGGAGGCGTCCTGAGGGATGCCGAAGTCGATGATGGTGGTGGTGCCGCCCCAGAGCGCTGCCGCCGACGTTAGCGCGTAATCGTCAAGGGTGCGGTACCTGCCGGTTACTTGGGCGACGTGACAATGGCCGTCGACGCCACCGGGGA
This sequence comes from Arthrobacter sp. NPDC056493, assembly GCF_042795115.1. NCBI lineage: Bacteria > Bacillati > Actinomycetota > Actinomycetes > Micrococcales > Micrococcaceae > Arthrobacter > Arthrobacter sp. NPDC056493. The sequence continues at coordinate 121,755 of NZ_JBHTSL010000001.1, forward strand.
GTAGCAGGCGCCCCTGAGCATCCACGGTGGCCGATGCCTGTGGCACGGGACGAATGGCATCAACAAGTGCGGCAATCGTTCCATCCCTGACCGCCACGTGCGCGTATGTGCGGCCGCCGGCGTTGGCGACTGTGGCATTTGAGATGACGAGATCTGGCAAATCTTGCATGGAATGTTCCTTTTGTGAGTTCTAAGCGGCCGTCCGTAGCGATTTTTGGGTGCGCTAAGTAGAGGGCCGGCCGGCCGATGGCAGCGGACCGTCCCGAATACGCGGGGGCTTAGTGGTGGAGGTAGTAGTCCTTGCGGTACTTCTGAATGTGCTCCCTGGATGCGGTGCCTGCGCGGGTGGGATCTCCGCTGGCGATTGCTTCGTAGAGTCTTCGATGCTCGCGGATCAGCTCAGGTAAATCGGTCGCAAAGCGGAACAGCCAGTGCATCCGTCCCTGGAGGGGCTCCAACGCGCTTCTCAGAAACTCGTTGCGGGCCGTAGTCGTGATGGCGTCGTGAAATTGGTTGTTTGCTGCATGGGCCTCGAGGATTGATCCTGCCGCCAGACAGTCCTGTGCCGTGTCCAACAGGGAATTCAGATGCGCCAGTTCTTCGCGTGTGGCCCGTGCTGCTGCCAGCTCGCTCGCCAAGACCTCAAGCGCAAGCCTCACATCGAATAGATCCGCGACTTGCTCGGGTGTCAGGCTGCTGACGACCATTCCCCGCGAGTTCGCCCGCTCGCTGACGATGCCTTCCTGCCGGAGCATGCGCAAAGCCTCTCTGACTGGCAAGCGGGATACATTGAACTCGTCAGCGAGATCGCGCTCAACAAGCCGCATACCCGGGGCGTAGTGACCCTCGAAGATCCGGTTGCGGATCGTATCGCGGACGCTCTCGCGCAATGGCCGGTCGTCAATTTCAGCTGAAGTATCCATGATGTTTACCTCGGAAAGAGCTTGGCTGCAGGGCACTTGTCCCCAACAGCTGGAAGGGCATTAACACCTGTTCGGGACAGAATTTAACGGCTCGGGGACCTGTGCCCAGGGCCGTCAAACATAGGTGGCATCCGTTTGGGATACCGATTTGGGATACCGTCTTGGGATCCCAAAACCAGTGTCAGCCATCACCCTTGAGACGTCAAGACATTTCTTTTATGACTGGGCAGAGCTGCCGGCGTCGCTTCCTTGGGCGGCTGGAATTAGCCGTTCAGACAATATGTCCGGGCCGCCGTCGGCCTTCACTTTGACGTGCCACAGCCCGCCGTTCGTCGTGGCACACGGCAGTGTCCACGCTGCTCAACCCCAAGGTGGGCCTCTTCTACCTGGCAGTGGTTCCACAGTTCATCCCGCATGGCGGTGACACCATGGGCACCGCGATGATCCTGGGTGCAGTGGAAGCGGTCATCGGATTCGCCTACCTGGCCATCGTCTCGCTCATCGCCGACAAGGCAATGGCGTGGCTGCGGCGCCCCAAGGTGAGCACCGGCCAGTTATTAACGCGTAAAGCCCGACCGTCTATGGCGCCGGCGGGCCCTACTGACGGTGAGTGTCGCGGATGGTGCTGTCCGCGCCGGGGGTTATTTGGCGGCGTCGTCGAGGAGCTGGCGGAACTGCTCCTCGGTGTTGAGGGTGAGCTTTTCGCCGTTGAGGAAGAACGTCGGGGTGCCGGTGACGCCGAGGGCCTTGCCGTCCGCGATGTCTTCGCGGATCCGGTCCTTGGTGGCCTCGGCCGCGACGGCGGCGTCGTACTTGGCCATGTCCAGCCCGAGGTCCTGGGCGTAGGTGCGGAACAGGGCGGCCTGCGAGTCCTGCTTCTCACCCCACTGCGGCTGGGTTTCGAACATCCTGGTGTACATCTGCTGGTATTTGCCCTGCTGGGCGGCGGCTTCCACGGCGAGGGCGGCGGTGCCGGAGTTCCGGTGGCCGGGCAGCGGGAAGTAGCGGTTGACGAACGTGATCCGGTCCCCGTATTCCTTCTTCAGTTCCTCCACCAGGGGCACGGCGGCGCGGCAGGATTCGCATTCGAAGTCCAGGAACTCCACCAGCTGGGCCTTCTCGGTGGCCGGGGTGGTGACGCGGTGGCTGTCCTCGCGGACGAGCTGTGCATCGGCGGCGGGTGCCGCGGCGGTGGGGGCAGGCCTGGTGGACGTCAGCACGGCGTACCCGACCACCCCGGCGGCGACGATGAAAGCGAGCAGTACCCAGAGCATGATGCGGACTTTTTTGGCGGCGTTGGCGGGCCTTGTGGCGTCGGCAGGCCTGGTGGCGGCCCGGGGTGCTGGCGTCATCAGTGGGGCAGGCTTTCCTGGTCGCGGTGGGCGGCGGGTTCGATCTGGAACGTGGAGTGTTCGACGCTGACGTCGAAGTGTTCGGCGACGCAACGTTGCAGATCCGCGAGGATGCCGGCCGCGTGGCCGTCCCGCATGCACATGTCCTGGACGGTGACGTGGGCGGAGAGGACCGGTGTTCCGGAGGCCACGAGGGAGGCATGCAGGTCATGGACGTCGATCACGTGCGGCAGGGCCAGGATGTGTTCGCGGACCTTGGCCAGGTCCAGGCCGCGGGGCACGTTTTCCATCAGCACTTCGGTGGTGTCGCGCAGCAGTTTCAGGGTGCGGGGAATGATCAGCGCGCCGATCAGCAGGGACACGACGGCGTCGGCCCGGGTCCAGCCGGTCAGGGCGATGATGACCGCGGCGGCGATGACAGCGACCGACCCGAGGGCGTCGTTGAGGACCTCGAGGAACGCCGCCTTCATGTTGAAGTTGTGGTGCCGGCCCGAGGCCAGAACCAGAAGCCCGACGGCGTTGCCGGCCAGGCCGATGATGCCGAACCACAGCATCGTGGACCCGCCGACCTCCTGGGGTTCGATGAGCCGGCGGATGCCTTCGACGATGACGAAGCCGCCGACGCCGAGCAGCAGGGCTGCCTGCCCGGCGGCGGCAACGATTTCGGCTCGCTTGTAGCCCCAGGTGCGCTTCAGCGTGGCGGGTTTCAGTGCCAGCGATGCGGCGATCAGCGCGATCAGCAGCCCGGCCGAGTCCGTGAACATGTGCCCGGCGTCCGCCAGCAGCGCCAGGCTGCCCGTGAGCACCGAGCCGATGATTTCGGCGACCATCACCGCGAAGGTGATACCGAAAACGATGAGGAGTTTGGTCCGCTGCCCGGCGGCGCCGGCCGCGCCGTGGGAATGGTCGTGTCCGCTGCCCATGGCTCAGTCCTTTCGGCGGAGGTTCAGTGTCAGGGGCTGCGGCAGTGTCAGCGGCTGCGGCTGGGTCTCGGACGCACATCCGGCACAGCAGTCATCGGTGTCGGTGTCGGTGTCGGTGCCGTGGGCCGTGGCGGCTGTGTTGGGGACCGTGCAGCAGACGTCCCCGCGCCAGGCGTTGATGCCTTCCCGCACGGCAACCGCGGCGATCACCAGCGCGGCGCCGGCATCGGCCCACCACCAGCCCAGCGTGCTGTTCAGGACCAGCCCCGCCAGCAACACCGCAGAGAGATAGGTGCACAACAGCGTCTGCTTGGAATCCGCCACCGCTGTCTTGGAGCCGAGTTCCCTCCCGGCACGGCGTTGCGCCCAGGACAGGACCGGCATGACCGCAAGGCTCAGGGCCGCGATGAGGATCCCCGGGGTGGAGTGCTGGGCCTCTCCGCCGCCGGCGAGGGACGTGACCGCATCGACGCTGACGAACGCTGCGAGGGCGAAGAAGGACGCGGCGATGATCCGCAGCGTCAGATGCTCGCGCCGTTCCGGGTCCTTCGCGGAAAACTGCCATGACAGCGCCAGTGCGGACGCGACCTCGATCACCGAATCCAGTCCGAAGCCAATCAGGGCCGAGGAGTCCGCGACGCCGCCGGCCCAGAGGGCCACCACCGCCTCGATGAGGTTGTAGGTGATGGTCGCTGCTGCGAAGAGCCGGATCCTAAGACTCAGCACCGCACGGCGTTCCGGGCTTGGGGCGCTAATCAGCGCCGTCATGCGAAGCACTCCCCGTCCGGTGCGCAGCACGCCGGGTCCACTGCGAGGACGACGCCGATGAGGTCCCTGATCGCATGGCCGAGCCGGCCGTCCGCGAGCTCATACCGGGTGCGCCGCCCGTCGGGGGCGGCAACGACCAGGCCGCAGCCGCGCAGGCAGGTCAGGTGGTTGGACATGCTCTGCCGGGACACCCCAATGGAGTCGGCCAGATCCGACGGATAGCCAGGGCCATCTGACAGGGCAAGGAGGATCCGGGCGCGGGTCGGGTCCGAGACCGCGTAACCGAACCGGGCCAGCACCGGTGCCTGCGTGAGCGTTTCCATGCCTTCAAGGTACATCCCCCGATGTACTCATCCAAACGCTTGATGGGATGCGGCTCCGAACCATTTTGGCAGGTGGCGGAGCAGGTCCTCCTGGTCTTCGCCGATCCAGGCCACGTGGCCGTCCGGCCGGAGCAGCACCGCGGCGGCGTCCAGTTCCCCGCTGGTGTCCGCAACATAGTCGACCCGGTCCGTCCACCCCGCCACGGAAAGCCCACCGGTCTGGTCCAGCAGGAGCCCGCGCCCTTCGCGCGTCAGCTCGTAGAGGCGGCCGCGCGACAGCGGGATGTCGCGCAGCCGCCTGCCGAGCAACTCGGGCCCGTCGCCGAAGTCATAGCGGATCCCGGTCGAACTGATCCGCTCGGCAAGGAACCGGCTGACGTCGTCGAAGTCCATCAGTTCGGTCAGCAGGCGGCGCACGGCCTGGGGGCCGGGCTCGGGCGAGATCAGTTCGCTCTGGGCCCGGGTGATGGTCAGGACGTCGGCGGCCACCCGGTGGCGCTCGGCGAAGTACGTGTCCAGGAGCCCCTGCGGCGCCCAGCCGTTGACTTCGGCGGCGAGCTTCCAGCCGAGGTTGAACGAGTCCTGGATGCCGAGGTTGAGCCCCTGCCCTCCCAGAGGCGGGTGGATGTGCGCCGCGTCGCCGGCAAGGAACACACGGCCCGAGCGGTACTGCTCGGCCAGCCGGGTGGCGTCGGTGAAGCGGGTTATCCAGCGGGGTGAATGGACGCCGAAGTCGGTGCCGGCGTAGGCCCGCAGCTGGGTCTTCAGCTCTTCGAGCGTGGGCGGGACGGTGCGGTCCTCGGCCACGCTCGCCGCGGGCACCACGGCGCGGTATAGCCCGTTCCCGGCCGGGCCGACGCCGAACCCCCGGTGGGTCTTGCGCACCTCATCCACGACGGCGGCCAGTTCGTCCGGGGGCGTCGTCACCTCCATCTCGCTGTGGATCCACTCGGTGGTGGCTGGGTCGCCGGGGAAGCCGATGCCGAGCTCCCTGCGCACCAGGCTCCGTCCGCCGTCGCAGCCGACCAGCCAGCGCGAGCGGAGCATGGTGCCGTCAGCGAGCCCGACGCCCACGCCGTCGTCGTTTTGTTCGAAGCCGGTCACCTCGCAGCCGCGGCGGACCTCTGCGCCGAGCTCGACGGCGCGCTCCGCCAGCAGGCGGTCGGTGACAGGTTGCTGGATGCCCAGGATGTAGGCGTGGGCGGTGTCCAGGTTCGCCGGCAGGGGTTTGTCGATCCCCGCGAAACGGCCGACGCCGGAATACTGCTGCCCGTGGGCGAGGAACCGGTCCAGCAGCCCACGCTGGTCCATGATCTCAATGCTGCGCGGGTGCAGGCCCAGCGAGCGGACGGCCTGGCTTGGCTCAGCGTCCTTCTCCAGCACCAGCACGTCCACCCCGTGCAGCCGCAACTCACTGGCCAGCATCATCCCCGTTGGCCCGCCGCCACAAATGATCACGTCAAACATGTGAAACCCCAATCCCAAAACTAAGCGCGGCCAACCATTCTGGCCGAGGGTAGGGGCCTTGCGGCAAGCCCCCTGGCGGGCTATATCCTGAAAGTGGCAAGGAGGCAGACCCGGAGCCTAGACAGAACGTTCTGTCTAGTCCCAGCCGGATTGTGTATTATCCGATGGTGCACACCTCAGAGGGGAACGGGCAGCCAGGGCGCCCTGCGACCGGCAGTCCCCGGGACAAAATCGTTGGCGTCGCCTACGAGTTGTTTGCCCTGCGGGGGATCCGCGATGTGGGAGTCGACGAGCTGATCCGCGTATCAGGGGTGGCCAAGGCAACGTTCTACAGGCACTTCCACTCCAAGGACGACGTCGTCCTGGCCTTCCTCGAGCAGTGGTACCGGGAACGCACGGCCACAATCGAGGACGCCATCGCCCGGAACGGGACCCGGGACGGGGCAGCCATGCTGACGATCTTTGACGTCTTCGACGACTGGTTCCGCCAGGGCGCGGCCCAAGTCAGCTCGTTCCTGCACGTGATGATGGAAATGGGCCCCGACCACCCTCTCGGGAAGGCGAGCATCCAGTACCTGGAGAAGACGCGGGTACAGATCGCCGAACTGGCAGAATCCGCCGGCCTCGACAACCCGAACGACTTCGCCTGGTCCATGCACATCCTGATCAAGGGAGCCATCGTCGCCTCGGCCGAGGGCGACCCCCGTGCCGCTGCCCGCGCCAAGGCCATGGCCTCCCTTCTCATGGACGACCACCGGCCCTAAGCCCCGCGGGGCACCCTGTCCGGGAGCACCATGTCGCCGAAGCCGTGGACCATCCACCGGCCGTGGTCGGGCCGCCACACGAGCGTGATCAGCAGCGGGTCGTCCAGCATTGTGGCCGGTGTGTGTTCCTTGGCTTCGCGGATTACGCGCATGTAGCAGACATCGAGGTCGCCGTGGGCGTAGACGGCTTCCTGGAGCATGCCGGGGTCTTCGATGGAGTCCAGCAGGGCTGCGGCGATTTCGAAGGCTCCCCAGAGCGGACGGGATTCCGGGGTCACGATCAGATGCAGGTCATCGAGGTTCCTCGCCCTGTCGTGCAGCGCTCTGAAGAACCAGTACCCAATTTGGCGCGGATCGTTCGCGATCTCCTGCGATTCTTCGGCGTCAAGGTCAAAGTCTCCGGTCATGGCACCAAGCTACTCGTGAGTCCGGGCGCTGACGAGACCCTCCCGTGCGGTGACCTGCATGAACACCGGCAGCTGCGATGACAACGGCTGCGTTGCACGGAGTGGGGCCCAAAGCGCTCCGGATCATCGAGGCGGCTCTGGAGGAACACGGGCTCGCCTTGGGCTTGCGCCATGGGCACGCCGCCCGGAACCGAGACGCCTGAATCGCTTCCGCTAGGCTGGGCTTCATGACGCTGGGGGACGCGGCCGAGCCGCTTGTGCACATCAAGAACTTCCGTATGGACTTCGGGGAGACGACGGTGGTCAAAGACCTGTCCTTCGATGTCCGGGCCGGGGAAACCTTCGGGTTCCTGGGCAGCAACGGGTCCGGGAAGACCACCACGCTGCGGGCGCTGCTGGGCATTTACAAGCCCACCGCCGGAACCCTGCACATCGGCGGGAAGGTCTTCGAACCGCGCGACGGCGCACGGCTGGGCTACCTGCCGGAGGAACGGGGCCTCTACAAGAAGGAAGTCGTCCTGGACGTGATGGTCTACTTCGGCCGGCTCAAGGGCCTGAGCAAACACCACGCCCGCGCCTGGTCCCAGACCTACCTGGAGCGGGTGGGCCTGGCCGACAAGGCAGCGGTGCGGCTGGACAAGCTCTCCGGCGGCCAGCAGCAGAAAGTCCAGCTCGGCGTCACGATCATGAACGACCCCGACCTGCTCATCCTCGATGAGCCCACGAAGGGCTTCGACCCCGTGAACCGCAGGCTGCTGATGGACATCATCGAGGAGCAGAAGCTCGCCGGCGCCACGGTCATCATGGTCACGCACCAGATGGAGGAAGTGGAACGGCTCTGCGACCGGGTCATCCTGCTCAAGGACGGCACCTCCCGGGCGTACGGCACCGTCGCCGAAGTCCAGGACCAGTTCGGCGGCACCGTGTACCGGCTGGGCTACGAGGGCATCCTGCCCGCCTCGGACCTGTACGACGTCGTGCGTGACAGCGACGGGCACGCGGAGCTGGCCCCGGCTGCCGGGGCGGACGAAACCATGGTCCTGCGGGAACTGATCGGAGCCGGCGTCGCGGTCCGCAGCTTCGGCACCGCACGGGCGTCCCTGGAGGAGATCTTCATCCAGGTGTACGGGGAACAGCACGAAATGGCGGAGGTCTAGGACGATGGCACGGACAGCATTCAAACAGCACAACCTGGGTACCGTCGTCGGGTTCGAATTCGTGCGCACCATCAAGAAGCGCGGGTTCGTGATCGCCACCCTGGCCATCCCGGTGGTCTTCGCGATCATCTTCGCGCTCGTCTACGCCAGCAATTCCAGCACCTCGGCAAACGCCGACGCCCAGAAGAACTCGGCTCTGACCTTCACCTACACCGACGCCGCGGGCCTCATCCCCGCACCGCTGGCACAGGCCGTCGGCGGGACCCTGACCGCCGACCCCGGCGCCGCGCTCCAGTCCGTGAAGGACGGCAGCAGCGAGGCGTACTTCGCCTACCCGGCGAATCCCGCCACCGAGCCGGTGAAGGTCTACGGCGCGGACAAGGGCATGTTCGAGAACGGCAAGTATGAGGCCGTGGCCAAGCACCTGCTGGTCACCGCTGCCCAGTCCAGGGTCAATTCACCGGAAGTCACCGCCGCGCTGAGCGGGGGAGTGAAGTTCGACGCCGAAACGTACCGGGACGGCCGGGTCTCCGGAGGGATCGGCTCAGTGATACCGCCGTTGCTGTTCCTGGTCATTTTCTACGTCAGCATCATCCTGCTGTCCAACCAGATGCTTAACAGCACGCTTGAGGAGAAGGAAAACCGGGTCACGGAGATGATCCTGACCACCCTGAACCCCACCACCCTGATCACCGGCAAGATCATCTCCCTGTTCGCCGTCGGACTCCTCCAGATAGGAGTGTTCCTCACGCCGATCGCCGTCGCCTACTTCCTGTTCCGCGACTCGGTGGCCCTGCCCGACCTCGACCTGTCCTCCCTGGTGTTCGAGCCCGTCCCGATGATCACCGGCGCGCTGCTGCTGCTGGGCGGGTTCACGCTGTTCACCGGCGTGCTCGTGGCCATCGGCGCGATCATGCCCACGGCCAAGGAAGCCGGCACCATCTTCGGCCCGCTGATGGCGCTCATCTTCGTGCCCTTCTACGCCGTCAGCCTCATCATCAGCGACCCGACAGCCCTGATCGTGCAGGTCTTCACCTACTTCCCGCTCACCGCCCCCGTCACCGCGCTGCTCCGCAACGGATTCGGGACCCTGGGCCCCGTCGAATCAGCCATCGTGATCGCCGAGGTGTTCATCGGGGGCATCCTCATCCTGCGCCTGGCCGTGCACCTGTTCCGGTACGGCTCCATCGAATACGGCCGCAAGCTATCCATCGCCGGGACGTTCCGCCGGAAGGACCTGACCGGCAAGTAGCTCCCTGCCTGTGCCGAGTGCGAGAATTCCCGCATGCCCATATTCCTGGAGACCGAGCGGTTGGTGCTGCGGCAGTTCACTGCTGACGACGCAGACCTGCTCGTGGAGCTCGACGGCGATCCGCGGGTGATGCGGTACATCACCGGCGGCGCGCCCACGCCGCGGGAAGAGATTGAAGGCGAGTACCTTCCGGCGTTCCTGGGCTACTACCGGAAATTCGCCGGCTACGGATTCTGGGCCGCGGTGGAGAAATCGACCGGGGACTTCCTCGGCTGGTTCCACTACCGGCCAGCCCCCGGCGACCCGCCCGACCAGCCGGAACTTGGCTACCGGCTGCGCTGCGAGGCATGGGGAAAGGGATACGCCACCGAGGGCTCCCGCGCGCTGATCGCCAAGGGGTTTACCGAGTTCGGCGTGCAACGGGTGGTTGCCTCGACCATGGCAGTGAACACGGGCTCGCGACGGGTGATGGAGAAATCCGGGATGCGCCTCGTCCGTTCCTTCGTCGCGGACTGGCCCGTGTCCATCCCGGGTGATGAACACGGCGACGTCGAGTATGCGATCTCCCGGAGTGAATGGGAGGGAACCCGGCCGCCGCTACTGGCCGATAGGCAGGAGGCATTCGGGGTTGCCCTAAGACATAGATGAGTGTAAATATTTACATGTGTCTATGTCTTTGGAGTTGACCCCGGTCCAAACGGTCGCCTGCTGTTCCCCGCTGGCGCGGGAGCCCCTGTCCGAGAACGAGGCGGTGCAGATCGCCCCGTTGCTGAAGGCGCTGGCTGACCCGGTCCGGCTGCGGCTGATGTCCCTGGTCGCCTCGCACGAGGGCGGCGAGGCCTGCGTCTGCGACCTCAATGACGCGTTCGAGCTGTCCCAGCCGACCATCAGCCACCACCTGAAGCTCCTGCACGAGGTGGGTTTGCTGGACCGTGAAAAGCGCGGTGTCTGGGTTTACTACCGTGCCCGGACCGAGGCGCTGCAAAACCTGGCGGCGCTGATCGGGGGACAGGCACAGTGAACGGGCTGGCACGCCGGGCCACGGCGGAGTTCCTTGGCACTGCCTTTCTGGTGATGGCCGTGGTGGGGTCCGGTGTGATGGCCTCACGGCTGTCCCCGGACGACGCCGGGCTGCAGCTTCTGCAGAACAGCCTCGCCACCGGCGCCGCACTGGTGGCGCTGATCGTTGCGCTGCAGCCGGTCTCGGCATCGTTCAACCCGGTGGTGACCCTGGTTGAACGGGCCCTGGGCATGCTCGACACCGGAACCGCAGTGGGCCTGATCGGCGCCCAGCTTCTTGGTGGCCTTGCCGGCACCGTTCTGGCGAATGCGATGTTCGGCCTCGACGCGGTGACGTTCTCCACGCATGAACGGACGGGCGCGGGTTTGTGGCTGGGGGAGGTCATCGCCACCGCGGGGCTGCTGCTGGTTGTCTTCGGCACGGTCCGGTCCGGCAGGGCGGACAGGGTGGCGTTCGCCGTCGGCGGCTACATCATGGCCGCGTACTGGTTCACCAGCTCCACCAGCTTCGCCAACCCGGCGGTGACCATAGCCAGAACCGTCACTGACAGCTTTGCCGGCATCGCGCCGTCGTCGGCTCCGGCGTTCGTTTTGGCGCAACTGGCCGGCGGCGCCGTCGGGTACGTCCTGGTCCGCTTCCTTTACCCCACCCTCGCAACTTCCGCCGCCGCCGCAACGTCCGCGGCACCGGCGGCTGACCGAAAGGTGCTCTCATGAGCCAGAAGCCCTCCGTCCTGTTCGTCTGTGTCCACAACGCCGGCCGCTCCCAGATGGCCGCAGCGTTCCTCAGCAGCCTCTCCCAGGGCGCCATCGAGGTCCGTTCCGCCGGATCCCAGCCCGCCGACAAGGTCAACCCGTCCGCCGTGGAAGCCATGTCAGAGGTGGGCATCGACATGTCCGCCGAGATCCCCAAGATCCTCACCACTGAGACAGTGCAGGACTCCGACGTGGTCATCACCATGGGCTGCGGCGACGAATGCCCCTCCTTCCCGGGCAAACGCTACGAGGACTGGGTTCTGGAGGACCCGGCCGGCAAGGGCGTCGACTCCGTCAGGCCCATCCGCGACGAGATCAAGACCCGCGTCGAGGCGCTGATCGCCTCACTGACCCCGGCCTAGCCAACCTCAAAACCCCGAACCCGGAGGAGGTGAGCTGAATGACTACCGGCTGCTGCGGCGACTCGGGCTGCTGCGACGACAACTGCTGCGACGACGGGCAGGGCTGCTGCTAATCCCCAGCCGCCCCGCCCAACTGGGTAGCAGCTGAGGGCGTTCTGAGCCTTGAGAACGCCCCCAACTGCGACCCAGTTGGGCCGCCCGACCGGGCCAGAACCTTGGCCGCCTCACCCACAAAGGAATCATCGCACTCATGACCAACCAAACTCCCGCCACCCAGACAACCCCGTCCGTGCTGTTCGTCTGCAGCAAGAACGGCGGGAAGTCCCAGCTCGCCGCCGGCCTGATGAAGCAGCTCGCCGGCGGGGACATCACCGTCTACTCGGCGGGCACCAAACCCGGCGCGTGCCTCAACCCGCAGGCCGTGGAATCCCTGACCGAACTCGGCGTGGACATCACCGGCGAGCACCCCAAGCCCCTCACGGATGAGGTGCTGGACGCCGTCGACGTGGTGGTGGTGCTGGGAACGGAAGCCAAGCTGGAGGCCCACGAGGGGACCCGCTTCGAGTTCTGGGAAACGGACGAGCCTTCGGAGCGCGGCATCGAAGGCATGGAACGCATGCGGCTGGTCCGGGACGACATCAAGGCCCGGGTCCAGAAGCTCCACGCGGAGCTCGCCCGGGACTAAAACTCGTGGCCCGGCCGCCCCCAGACCAAGACGGCGGACAGGCCACGCTCCGACCTAAAGCAACCTCCTACGTGAAGATGTCCGCCACGTACCTGCCGTGCGTGCGCTCCACCTCGTCCATCCAGGCGTCGGCGTCCGCCTCGGAAGCGCCGGTGGCTTCCTGGTAGATGCGCTCGCAGGTTTCGCGGACCTCCGGCGCCATGTGCTTTCCGTCGCCGCAGACAAACACCGTGGCCCCCTGCTGCACCAGTTCCTTGACGTCCGCCCGGTCCGCCCACAGCCGGTGCTGGACATACTTCTGCCCGTCGGTCGGCGCTTTGGAGAAGACCGGCCGCAGGTCCAGGTTGGCCTGCTCCGCCCAGGATTCGAGTTCCGTCCGGTAGAGGTAGTCGGTGTCCGGGGCGCGGCAGCCGAAGAACAGCAGGGACTTTGCCGGCCTGATGTCCTCGGCCTGGGCCCGCAGCGCCCGGTCCTGCACGAAGCCGCGGAACGGCGCCAGCCCGGTCCCGGCGCACACCATGATCACCGGCATGGCCAGGGACTCCGGCGGGTGGAAGGCAGCGTTCGACGGCCGCACCGTCACCGCGATCCGCGATCCCGGCCGCGCCTGGGCCAGATACGTGGACGCCGCCCCCTCGAACGTCCCGCGTCCGGACCATGCCGGCGCCTGGATGACGGCGAACGTCAGGGTCGCGTGGTCAGGGCTCCAGAGCGGCGACGACGAGATGGAGTACCGCCGCGGGGTCAGCTGGGTGAGAAGCTGCAGGAACGTCGTGAACGGTAGCTGGCACGACGGGTATGTTTCCAGCAGGTCCAGCAGCGAGACGCGCTTGTCCACGATCTCCGCAGCGTGCCGGTCCCGGTCCTGCGCCAGCGCCTCCAGCGCCGCGCGCTCGGCCGGGTCCGCCGCCACCTCGGCCAGCTGCTCCAGCTGGGGCCGGGTGGCCGGAACCGCGAGTTCCACGTAGCTGCTCAGCAGCTCGCCCACGGCCACAGGCGCGCCGGTGGGCAGGAACGTGTCCCCGTGCTCCATGGACAGCACCACGTGGGAGTCGTAGTCCAGGCTGAGGCGCGTCAGGGCCCGCTGCACCAGGTCTGCCGGGTTCAGCGGCAGCACAGCCAGGTAGTCCCCGGCCCGGTAGCCCATGCCCTCCGGCAGTGCGACCTCCACGTGCCGCTTGGACCGGGCGTCGGGCTTGGTCAGGTCCACCAGTTCCCGGTTGACGACGACCGTGCCCACCGACAGATCGGTTTGCCGCAGGAATGTGTCCCGGACGTTGCCCACGAACTGGACCTCCAGCTGCGGCTGGCCTTTGGGCGCACTGGTCCGCTGACCGAGGGCCCCGTCCACCGCCGGCCAGAATCCCGCGTACCACTCCTCGAAGTCGCCGAAGAAGTCGCCGCGGGCGTTCGCTTCGCCGCGTTCGTAGACCCGATCGGCGCCGGCCGCCTCGAACCGCGCGTCAATGGCCTTGGGCACCTCCTGGTAGGTCCGCGCCCAGTCCCGGTTGCCGTTGCCGAACACCGTGTACCGCACCCCGGCGAGGCTGCCCGGCTGCAGGCTTTCGGTCCAGGTCATGAACTTCTTGGCATTGTCCGGCGGCATCCCCTCATAGGAGGAAGCGACGACGGCGACCAGCCCCACCGTAGGCAGCCCGCCGGCCGCCTCGTCCAGCGAGGCTATGGTGGGGCTGTAGCCCCGCCGCCCGGCGTCGTTCGCTATCCGCTGCGCAAAATCACGGGACGTGCCCGCGTTCGAGCCGTACAGCACGCGCACCGGAACGCCGTTGGCGGCGGCAACCGCCAGCGCCTCCGCCGTCCGGGGCTGTTCCTCGGTTCCCAGCCCTCTGTCCAACTGCCCGACGGCGGCACTTGCCGCTGCGTCGATACGGACGTCCCGCCGTCGGACGTGGATAAAAAGCCCTTCCGGCTTCATGGTCAGGGTGTGCTTGATGTGCAGCTCATAGTTCGGATCGGCGGCCGTGATGTCGAACCGCTGCAGGGCCTTGGCCAGGAACAGCTGGGCCTCCTGCAGGGCAAACCCGCGCCCAATGCACGAGCGCTGGCCGTTGCCGAACGGCTTCCACGCGTTGGCCGGGATGGATTCGACGCGCTCGGGGGAGAACCGGTCCGGGTTGAAGAGCTCGGCGTCCTCGCCCCACGCCGCCTTGTCCCGGTGCAGCTGCGGGATCAGGACCATGAGGGTCTGTCCCTTGGCGATCTCGTACTTGCCGCCGATCACCGTGTCCTCGTAGGGTGCCACGTTGAACGCCGGGGCGGTGGGCCACAGCCGGAGCGTCTCCTTGAGGATCTGGTCCAGGTACCCCAGCTTGGGCAGGTGCTCGAACCGGGCGGCTTCCGTTCCCAGCGCCTCGTCGACGACGGCACGGGCCTTCTTCATGACCTCCGGATGCCGCAGCAGCTCGTACATCATGAAGGTGATCAGCCCGCTGGTGGTCTCATGCCCGGCCACCAGGAAGGTGACCATCTGGTTGCGGACGTTGCTCTCCGGCAGGCGCTCGCCGGTCACCGGGTCCGCGGCGTTGAGCATCGTGTCCAGGATGTCCTCGCTGCCTTCTGGACTCGGGTTGCGGCGCCGGTCGCTGATGAGCTGCTCGGCCACCTCGAGCATCAGCGCGTTGTCCTCCTCCAGCTGGTGCCGTTTGCGGATCATGAGCTTGTTCTGCACCGGCAGCCTGGTGGACCTGTCGCGGGACTCACTCAGGGCACGGACCATGGCCCCGATGAACGGATGCATCTCCTCGCGGTAGAGGCTGTTGAACCGGTAGCTGAACGAGCACAGGGCGATGGTGTCCAGGGTCAGCCGGGTGGCGTTGTCCGCAACGTCGATCTTCGCCGCGGGGCCCAGCCGCTCCCACTTGAGCAGCAACTGCTCCAGGATGTCGTCCATGCCGGCGAACATCTTGGTCAGGGCCTTCGGTCCGAACGCGGGCATCAGGATGCGGTGCGCCTTTTGCCAGTTGGGCTCCTCGGTTTCGGCCGTGAACAGACCGTCGCCGATGAAGTCCCGCACCTGGCGCAGGGACACGCCGAGCACCTTGCCGAAGCGGGTGTCATCGCAAATCTCGTTGACGAGCTCCTGGGACGAAACGGCGATCATGCTGCGGTTGAAAACCTGGATGCGGACGATGGGGCCGTACTCCTCGGCCACGTCGACGATGCCCAGGATTCCCTTGGACGAGTCGATATCAGGCAGGTTGCCTACCAGTGGTTTCGTGGGCGGTTGGGGGATGGGGGTGCTGTTCGATGAAGGCATGGGGCCCTCCTAGGCGGTCTTCATTGACTCTTGTTCTTATTGGTTCCTGTTGGTTCCTAGTTGCTTCTGGATGCTTCTGGTTCCCGCTGCTTGCTTCTGGTTGCCGGGAGGGGGCGCCACTGCCCGCTGCTTTCTTGACGGGGGCTGGCCGGGCGTCACAGGCCGGGCGCTGTACAGAATACTCCGGTCCGGTGCCGGCGACTACGGGTTTTTTCTTGGTCCCGGCGTGGTTTCCCAGGGGCTCCGCCGCTGACCCAACTATGTCGCAGCTCAGGGCGTTCCCAGCGCTGAGACCGCCCTGTGCTGCGACCTACTTTGTGCCGGGCCGGTCTCGGTGTGGGCGCATCGGGATTCCTCAACGTCAGCCGAAGATTTGCGCACTTAGGGGTAGGTCCCGGTCAAGATTTTCCGAGCTTATCCACATATGCGGCCGTAGCGGTTTCGCTGGCCTGCCCGGCATGCTCCCATGTTAGGAGCATGCCGTCATCCACCAGCATCCGGCGGCCTTCATGGGGAGATCTAATGTCAAAGCATCTGGCGCCAGCCGCTGTCCGGCACACACCACAGATCCTGCGTCCTGCCGTCCTGAGTCGTGCCGTTCGGGTTGGCGCTGGCACGGCATTCCTGGCGGTCTATGCCTTGGGATTCCAGAGCACCGGCCCGGTTCTTTCGTCCGGGCAGGCGCCCGGCGAGCAGGCTGCCGACGTCGCCGTCAACGCGCCTCTCGTGTCCGCTGCCGTGGCTGAGGCTGCTGAGGGCTCGGGTTCGAGCGTCCCAGGTTCAAGCCTTGTCGTTTCGAACACCGGTGCCGTCTCGGCCTCTGCGGATGCGTTGCTGTCCTACAGTCGCACCGTGGTCTTTAGCGAAGCGAAGCCAGTGAGTGAAAAGCTCGATGTGGTTTCAACCAAGGTGCGGCGCCCCGCGGCCGGAAGTCTGATGGCGCCGTTGGAGGTCCTGGTTCCCACCTCGCACTTTGGACTGCGGACCAGTCCAATTTCCGGCGTGGCAGGTGAGTTTCACTGGGGCCAGGACTTTGCGGCCGCCTGCGGAACTAACGTCTACGCAGCCGATGCGGGCGTGGTGCGGGCAGTGGGATGGCACCCGTGGGGTGGCGGCAACCGAGTGGAAATCGACCACGGCAACGGCCTGATCACTACCTATAACCACCTTGAGGGCATCGGCGTAAAGAAGGGCCAGACAGTCCAGGTGGGGCAACTCATCGCCAAGGTCGGGACCACGGGCTCATCAACCGGATGCCACCTGCACTTCGAAACCATCCTGAACGGCAAACACACGGACCCCGACAACTGGACCCTGGTGCGGCTTCGCCATTCGGGGCCAGTCGCCAACATCACGATGACCGACTACCGGAATTCCGGCACCGTTACGGAAACGCCGAATTGGGCTGTCCCGGTCGGGGCCAGCGCTCGCGCTGCGGCGGTCAACGACGAGCACGGGACATCGGCAAGCAGCGTTTCGACGGCCAAGTCCTTCAAGACTGCCAAAGCGTCTGTTTCCGCAGCGAAGCCCTCCTCTCGGCGGGCCGCCGCTCCGGCACACAAGGCAGCCACACCTAAGCACGCCGCACCGGCTCCGGCAAACAAGGCGGCTGCGCCCAAGCACGCAGCGCCGGTCCCCTCGCCGAAGGTTACTGCGCCGAAAGTGACCGTGCCTAAGCCGGTGACCCCGGCTCCGGCGCCGAAGCCAAGCACGCTGGCACCAAAGCCTGAGCCTGCACCCGCGCCCAAACCAGTTCCGGCACCGGCCATCACGCCCGCCCCCGCAACCACGCCGGCAAGCCCTGCTCCCGCGCCTACGGCTGCTCCCGTACCGAAGGCGTCCGCTCCGGTTCCGGCTCCGACCGCCGCGCCGGCACCGGCAGTTACTCCTGCCCCGGCCCCTTCACCCACAGCCTCCGCGGCGCCGAATGCGGCAGCACCGGCTCCGGCTCCGACGGCAGCAGCCGCTCCCGCGGCGGCGCCGGCACCGGCCTCCTCGGGCTCTGCAGCATCGAGCTCCACCGCGGCTCCTGCCATCGTTGCCGCTGAGGAAGTAACGAGGAAGACGGGGGCCAGGCACTCAAAATAGCGTGGTGGAGCGGAGCTAGCGGGTATCGGCGGGGATGTAGGTGTTCACCGGCCGCCCGGTGGTGCCGTACTCGAGGTGGAGTGCCACACGGTCCTTGCGTTCCAGCTCGCTCAGGTAGCGCTGTGCGGTGGGCCGCGAGATGCCGATCAGGTCCGAGACGTCCTGCGCGCCCAGGGGCCGGCCGGCCGCCACCACGGCGTCGAGCACCTTCTGCATGGTCGGCGGGAGGCGCCTCGCGGAGCTGGTGCCGGCTGCGGGCGCCACAGAAGCCCGCCGGGATGCGAACAGCGCGTCCACGTCCGTCTGCCCGGTGATCCGCCGGGACTCGGCGTCCGCACGCCACTTCTGGTAGGCCCGCAGCTGCTCAGCGAGCTGCTCGAACCCGAACGGCTTCACCAGGTAGTACACCGCCCCGCCGCGCATCGCCGCCCGCACGGTCCCGACGTCGCGCGCCGCCGTGATGATGATGACGTCCACGTCCTCACCCGCCTCGCGCAGCGACTGCAGCAGCGAGATGCCGTCCTCGTCCGGCAGGTAGACGTCCAGGAGCAGGAGGTCGGGGCGCTGCCTCGCGATCGCGGCGCGCGCCTCGGCAACGGTGTGCGCCTCACCGACGCACTCGTACCCGGGAACGCGCGCCACCTGGGCGGCGTGCAGCCGCGCCACGCGGTAGTCGTCGTCGACAACCAGCACCCGGATCATCCTTCTGCCCCGCCTTTCGGAATCCATACTTCGAAGCGTCCGCCTGGCCCGGCGAACACATCCATCGTGCCACCTGCGCGGCGCACGATCCTCGCCACGAGCGCCAAGCCTATGCCGCGCCGCAGCGCCGGGCCGCCAGCCTGCCCCGCCCGTTCGGTTTTCGTCGTAAAGCCGTCGCGTACGACGTCGTCCACCGCCTCTGCAGGCACGCCCGGACCGCTGTCGGTCACCGAGACGAAAACGCCGGCGGAGTCATCCAGGGTAAGCGTCACTTCCCGTGGACCCGAAAGGCTGGAGACGGCGTCGACCGCGTTGTCCAGCAGGTTCCCCACGATGGTCAGGAGATCCTGCGTTCCGAGCCCCGGTTCGCGGAGCCGTGATTCGTCGGAGACCGCCACGCTCACGTCCTGCTCCGCGGCCACCGTGATCTTTGCATAGATGAGCGCCGCGAGCTCGGGCGGCTCGATCCGTGCGCGCAGGCCCTCGCCGAGGGAGCGCGACGTGTCCGCGATGCCCGAGATGAAGGTGCGTGCCTGCTCGATGTCGCCCAGATGGAGGAGCGCGCCCACCGTGTGCATCCGGTTTGCATACTCGTGCTCCTGCGCACGCAGGGCAGCCATCAGCCCTTCCAACGCACGCAGGTCCCGCACCAGCGCTTCCACTTCGGTGCGGTCGCGCAGGGTCACGACGGCGCCCACGCTCCGGCCGCCCACGCTCACCGGCATGCGGTTGGCCACGAGGAGGGAGTCGTCGGTGATGATCGTCTGATCGGCGCCGGGCGCCTCGCCGGTGAGGACGTCGCGGAGCCGTCCCTCCGGGATAAGCTCCTCCACCGGGCGGTCGAGCGGCGTGTTTTCGAGGCGCAGCAGGCGCCGGGCCTCGCCGTTGATCACGGTGACCCGGCCGGCGTCGTCAATTCCCACCATGCCCTCGCGGATACCGTGCAGCAGGGCCTCCCGCTCCTGCAGGAGCGAGGCGATCTCCGACGGTTCGAGTCCGAACGTCGCGCGCTTGATTGCCCGCGCCAGCAGGAACGAGCCCGCACCGCCGATCAGGAGGATGAGCACCGAGGACCCGCCCACGATGCCGGCGTCCCGTTCAAGCTCCACGCTGACGGTGGTCTCGAGGATGCCCACCGAGACTTGTCCGACGACGTTCCCCGCCGCATCCAGGATCGGCGCCTTCGCATTGGCGGAGTCGCCCAGGCTGCCGTGGTCCGTGCCCACATGGGTCTGGCCGTCGAGCACGGCCACCGGCTCTTCGAGCCGCTTTCCAATGAGCGACGGCGTGGGGTGGGAGAAGCGGATGCCGTCCCGGTCCGTGACTACCACGTAGTCCGTCTCCGCGCGCGTGCGCACACGCTCGGCTATGCCCTGGATCTGGTGGCCCGGATCGCCGGTGGCCACGCCGGTCGCGACCTCCGGCATCTGCGCCACGGATTCCGCGACGCCAAGGGCCCGCAGCCGGAACTGGTCATCGAGGACCTGGCCGGTGATGCGGTTGGTCACCAGCCCGCCCAGTCCCACCGTGACCACGATCAGCACGAGCGTCCACACAAGGATCTGGGAAGCGAGCGGCCGGGCGCCCCACCACGCCTTCGGGCTGCTCACCGCCCGCATCCTGCCCGGCCGAGGGCGGCATTCCGGGCGCCCCGGACGGCATTCCGATCAAAAGGTTCAAAACCTGAATGAAGGCTAATAACCCTCACAAGGCACGCAAGCGTGGCCCTGACCCGGCAGTCCTTTCTACGGTAGGTGCACTGATCATGACTCATGTCACAAAGGACGAACTGTCGAAGGCATGGCTCAAGGATCCACCGGACAAAGGCGTCGCCGCAAATGAGGCGGCTGGCGCAGACAACAGAGAGGCTTTACGCCATGGGTGTAAACCATCGAATCCGCCCACCAGCGGATGGCGGCAAGGATGCCGGCATTGATATCGCGGGGCTGACCAAGCGCTACCTCACGCCGAAGGGTGAGACGTTCACCGCGATTCAGGATGTGACGCTTGCTGTGGAACCCGGGCAGTTCTGCTCGATTGTCGGCCCCACGGGCTGCGGCAAGTCCACCACGCTGGCACAGGTCTCCGGGCTGGAGCGTCCCAGCCAGGGCTCTGTGCGCGTCGGCGGCCAGGCCGTCGAGGGCGTCACGGACGGCGTCAGCTACATGTTCCAGGCGGATGCGCTCTTCCCGTGGAAGAGCGTGCTGAGCAACGTGATGATGGGACCGGTGCTGTTGGGAACCCCCAAGCGCGAGGCCACCCTGCTCGCGAGGGACTGGATCCGCCGTGTCGGGCTGGCCGGCTTTGAGGACCGCTACCCGCACCAGCTCTCTGGCGGAATGCGCAAGCGCGTTGCCATGGCCGCCGCCCTCATCAACAATCCGAGGATCCTGCTCATGGACGAGCCGTTTGGTGCGCTCGACGTGCAGACCAAGGCCATCATGCAGAACGAGCTGCTCAAGCTCTGGGAGGAGCTCAGGCCCTCGGTCCTCTTCATCACCCACGACCTCGACGAGGCCGTGGCGCTCTCCGACCGGGTGGTGATCATGACCAGCAGCCCCGGAACGGTCAAGGACGTTTTCGACATCGACCTGCCCCGGCCGCGCGGAAATGTCCAGGAAATCCGCCACGAGGAGCGCTTCCTCGAACTGCAGGGCCAGATCTGGGAATCGCTCAAGGACGAGGTCACCCGCGCCTACGCCAAGACGGCAGGTGCAGCAGCATGACCACTCTTGTGCAGGAGGAAACGGTGAACCCGCAGCAGCAACAGCAGCAGGCCGCGGCCGCGCAGTCCGGCAAAACGCAGTACCGGCGCCGCACCACGGCGATCTGGGTGGGCCGCGCCGTCCTCGCCGTGGCAGTAATCGGCGGCTGGCAGTGGTTCACCTCGGAAGGCTGGGTGGATGCGTTCTTCTTCGGCCAGCCTAGCGAGATCTGGAACAGCCTCGTGAAGCTCTTCACCGAGGGAACGGCCTTCGGCACCATCTGGGAGAACCTCTGGATCACCATGCAGGAGGCGTGCCTGGGCTTCCTTCTCGGCACGTTCGTCGGCGTCGTCCTCGGACTCCTGCTGGGCTCGAACAAGTACCTCTCGGCCGTCGTGGGGCCTTACATCCGGATCGTGAACTCAATTCCCCGCATCGTCCTCGGATCGATCTTCATCGTGGCCTTCGGCCTCGGCGTCTTCCCGAAGGTTCTGCTCGCCGCAGTGCTGGTCTTCTTCGTTGTCTTCTTCAACGCCTTCCAGGGCGTGCGTGAGGTGGACCAGAACCTGGTCGCGAACGTCCGGGTGCTCGGTGCATCACCGGTCCAGGTGGCCATCCACGTAACCATTCCCTCGGCGATGACGTGGATCATCGCGAGCCTCCACACGGCCTTCGGCTTCGCGATCATCGGCGCGCTCGTCGCGGAGGTGCTCGGCGCCCAGCAGGGCATCGGCCTGATCATCAGCCAGGCTCAGGGCACCTTCGACCCGAACACCGTGTTCGCCTGCATGGTGATCATCGCGGTGATCACGCTCGCCGCCGAGTACCTGATCAGCCTGCTGGAACACTCCCTCCTGAAGTGGCGGCCCCCAAACCGCTCCGAAGCCCAGGCCATCTGACGCCCCGGCCGTCCAACGAACTCCCCGAAATTCACACAGCAACATCCAGAAGAGAAAAAGGAAAAGTGCCCCAATGATGAAGCACAAGATCTACGCCGCTACTGCCCTGGGCGTGGTCGCCCTCAGCCTAGCTGCCTGCGGCGGCGGCACCTCGGCCAGCTCGCCCGCCTCCAGCGGTTCCGGCAGCACCGCGTCAGCGGACACCTCGACGATGCCAACGGTCAAGCTCATGGTGGGCGGCATCGACAAGCAGATCTACCTGCCCTACCAGCTGGCGGAAAGCCTCGGCTACTACACGAAGTACGGCGTGAAGGTGGAACTCTCCACCGAGCAGCACGGCGGCGTCGGGGCGGAAGAAGCCATGGCATCCGGCCAGGTGGACATGGCCGGTGCGTGGTACATCCACACGGTCGACTTCCAGTCCAAGGGCAAGAACGTCATCGACCTCGTGCAGCTCTCCAGCGCACCGGGCGAGCGCATCATGTGCAGCCCCAAAGCCAACGTCCACTCGGGCGCGGACCTCAGGGGCAAGACCGTCGGCGTGACCGACCTCGGCTCCGGCACCGATGAGCTCACCCAGTTCATCGCGGCCAAGGCCGGAGTCACGAAGAACGATTACCACACCATCGCCGTGGGCGCCGGAGCCACCGCCATCGCGGCCATCCAGCGCGGCTCCGCCGACTGCGTCATGACCACCCAGCCCACAGTCGGCGCGCTGGAGAGCAAGAACCTCGCCGTCTCGGCAATCGACCTGGCGACCGCGGACGGCACCAAGGCCGCGCTCGGCGGCTCCTGGCCCGCGGCCAGCGTGCTGGCACAGGCCGACTGGGTCAATTCCCACGAAGCCGAGGCCCAGAAGGTTGTCAACGCACTCGTGGACACCATGCACTGGATCAGCACCCACTCGGCCGCGGAGATCGCGGACAAGCTGCCCTCCACCTTCGTCCAGAACAGCACCATCTCGAAGGACCAGTACGTCAAGGCGCTGGACACGGACAAGGGACAGTTCCTGCCGGATGGCCTCATGCCGGCTGGCGGCCCCAAGACCATCTTCGCAATGGAGAAGCAGAACGGCGTGGACACCTCCAAGGTGACCTTCGGCGGCACCTTCACCAACAAGTACGCGGACGCCGCGCTCAAGCTCGAGGGCTACACGCCCACCACTGCGCCGGCCGGCTCGGACGGCTGATCCCCGCCGGGCTTGCGTCACCAAAGTTAAAGTACGACGGCGGGCCCGCACCTTTCAGCGCGAAAAGGTGCGGGCTTTGCCTGTGGTTCTTACGTGCTGCGGTGGTGCGCAGTCGCTGCTGCGGTCCTTAGGCGCTCCGGCGCTGCTTTGGAGCCACCCCGCCCAGTCGCTGCGTGACCTGCCGGGCCGCGCTCGCGCAGGCTTCGCCGAGGCTTTGCAGGGTGTCGGGGGAAACCCGGAACTTGGGTGCGGGGATGAGGACGGCGGCCGCGATGTCGCCGCGGTGGTCGTAAACGGGTGCCGCGATGCCAACCTCCTCGATGGACGTCTCGCCGTAGTTGATGGCCCAGCCGCGCTTGCTGACGTCCTCGAGCCGCTGCAGGTACTCCTCGACGGAGTGGCCGTCGAGGCCGGGCAGGATGATGGTGCCGCTGCGGAGCATGGTGCTCACTCGTTCGGTTTGTTCGCCGGCAAGAAAGATCTGGACCGAGGCACTGAGGGCGTCGTTGTACCGGGCACCGAGCGGGGTGGTGTGCTTGACCTGCTGGCGGCTGGCGATCTGCTCCACGCACATCGACTCCGTGCCGTTCCACACCATCAGGGCGCTGGTCTCGCCGGTCCGTTCGGTGAGTTCCCGCAGCACGGGGTAGGCCACGCGGCGTTCCTCGAGCTCGGCCAGCAGCGGGCCGGCCACTGCGATCAGGCCCAGCCCCAGGCGGAAGCGGCGGGTGTCCGGGTCCCGCTCCACCAGGTGCTCCTGCTCGAACGTGGCCAGGATCCGGGACACCGTGCTCTTGTGCAGGCCAACCCGGCTGGCGATTTCCGTGACGCCCAGCATCGGCTCGTCCGCGGTGAAACTGCGGAGCACGGCGATGGCGTTGACGATCACCGAGGCGCCGCGGGCGTCGCCGTTGGCGGCTTCGTTGCCGGCGTCCTTGCCGGAGTCGGGGGCTGGCTTCGCGGGTGTTGCCGGGGGAGTCATGGTGTTCACTATATTTCTTCGCTGTCGTGCTTCCGGTCAATGTTGCCGAGCGGAAGCGGGGGTGGGCATGCCCTCCCGGCCGGCCGCCGTCGTCGTACTTAACCCAAGGCTGCTAAATCAATAGCCTTGACGACAACGGTTGCCCGGGGAGGGCATGCCCTGATTGTTTGTTACCCGAGGGCGTTAGGCGCTGATGATGTTGTATTCGGGGCCGAACGGGAACTTGGTGATGTTCTCGGCGCCGTCCTCGCCCACCACGAGGATGTCGTGCTCGCGGTAGCCGCCCGCGCCGGGCTGGCCCTCGAGGACCGTGATCATCGGTTCCATGGAGACCACCATGCCCGGTTCGAGCACGGTGTCGATGTCTTCGCGGAGCTCGAGCCCGGCTTCGCGGCCGTAGTAGTGGCTGAGGACGCCGAAGGAGTGGCCGTAGCCGAAGGTGCGGTTGGCGAGCAGGCCGTGGGACACGTAGATCTCGTTGAGCTCGGCGGCGATGTCCTTGCAGACGGCGCCGGGCTTGATGAGTTCCAGGCCGCGCCGGTGGACCTCGACGTTGATGTTCCACAGTTCGAGCGAGCGGGCATCCGGTTCGCCGTAGAACAACGTCCGCTCCAGGGCCGTGTAGTAGCCGGAGGTCATGGGGAAGCAGTTCAGGCTCAGGATGTCGTGTTCCTGGATTTTCCGGGTGGTGGCCCAGTTGTGCGCGCCGTCGGTGTTGATGCCGGACTGGAACCACACCCAGGTGTCGCGGATCTCGGAGTTGGGGAACGTGCGGGCGATCTCGTGCACCATGGCCTCGGTGCCGATGAGGGCCACCTCGTATTCGGTGATGCCGGCGGTGATGGCGTTGCGGATGGCTTCGCCGCCAAGGTCGCCGATGCGGGCGCCGTGCTTGATGACCTCGATTTCCTCGGCGGACTTGATCATGCGCTGGCGCATTGCGGCCTGGGCCACGTCCACCAGGGTGGCGGATTCGAACGCGGCCTGGATCTTGTTGCGGTTGTCCAGCGGCAGGGAGTCGTCCTCGACGCCGAGCCGGCGGACGCTGATGCCGCGGGTGCGCAGTACCTCCTGGATCCCGTGGATGAAGTTGTCTCGCCGCCAGTCGGTGTACACGAGGTTGTCGCCGTAGCTGCGGCGCCAGGGCATGCCGGCGTCGATATTTGCGGTGACGGTGACCGTGTCCTCCTTGGTGACCACCATGGCGTAGGAGCGGCCGAAGTAGGTGAACAGGAAGTCGGAGTAGTACTTGATCGAGTGGTAGCTCGTCAGGACGACGGCGTCCAGGTCCTTCTCGGCCATGATGCTGCGCAGGCCGGCGAGGCGGCGCTCGAACTCTTCATTCGAGAAAGTCAGGGTGACCTTCTCGCCGTTGTTGAGGACCTTGAGGCGCTCGAGCTTGGCGACGTCGTTGACAGCGTCGCCGCGACGGGGGAGGTTCTCGGTGATGGTCATGCTTGTTCCTTTTCTTTCTTGGGTGGGTGTGGTGTCAGTGCTGCTGCAGGGGCTTCTTGGAAGTCTCCACGGCGAACAGGACTGCGATGAGGGAAACCAGTGAGGCGGCCACGAGGTACCAGCCAGGGGCCAGCTTGTTGTGCGTGAGGCCGATGAGGAGCGTGGCCATGAACGGGGCGGTGCCGCCGAACAGGGCGTTGGAGAGGTTGAAGCTGACGGCGAACCCGCTGTACCGCGTCTTCGTGGGGAAGAGCTCGGCCAGGAAGCTGGGCAGCGTGCCGTCGTTGAGGGTGAGCATGCCGCCCAGGAGGATCTGGACCAGGACGATCACCAGGAAGTTGCCCGTGTCCAGGAGCATGAACGCCGGCACGGTCAGCAGCATGAAGAGCACGGACGCGGTGATCAGCATGCGCTTGCGGCCGAACCTGTCCGAGGCGATGCCCGTAAGGAAGATGAAGCCGATGTAGCTGGCCAGCGCGATTGTGGTGGCCAGGAACGACTCGCCGGCGCCGAAACCCAGTTCCTCGGCGAGGTAGGTGGGCATGTAGCTGAGGATGACGTAGAAGCCGACGGCGTTCAGCAGCACCGCGCCGGTAGCGATGATGAGCTGCCGCCTGTTGTTCCGGAACATGTCCCGGGCGGGTGCCTTGCCGTGCTCCTCCTGCGAGAGGGCGCGGAACGCGGGGGTGTCCTCGAGCTTGGTGCGGATGTACCGGCCGATCAGGCCCATCGGGGCGGCGAGCAGGAACGGCAGGCGCCAGCCCCAGTCGTGCAGCTGGCTTTCGCTAAGTGTTGCGGTCAGGAGTGCGGCGAGCAGGCTTCCCAGCAGAAGTCCCGCCGCGGTGCTTGCGGGTACGACGGCGGCATAGAGTCCGCGCCGATGTGCCGGTGCGTACTCCACCAGGAAAGCTGAGGCGCCGGCGTACTCGCCCGAGGCGGAGAACCCCTGGACGACGCGGACCAGCAGGAGCAGGACCGGCGCCAGGACGCCAATAGTGCCGTAGCCGGGGATCAGGGCGATGCAGAACGTGGCCACGGACATGATGACGATCGAAAGCGACAGCGCTTTCCGCCGTCCCAGCCGGTCGCCGATGTGGCCCCAGAAGAAGCCGCCCAGGGGCCGGACGAAGAAGGAGATGGCGAAGACGCCGAAGGTTGCCAGCAGTGCTGTCTGGCGGTCGGCCTCCGGGAAGAAGACCGTGGAGATGATGCCGGCCAGGTAGCCGTAGACGGCGTAATCGAACCATTCGACGAAGTTGCCGATGAAGCTCGCGGTGATGACCCGGCGTCGGGTGTCTTTGCTGACCCCGTCGCCGGAGTGGGGTGCCTCGTTGGGCTGGCTGGCTGGGCTGGCGTGGCCGGTCAGCGGCTCTGCTGCTCCGGCCGTCTGGGTTATCGGGTGTTCCATGTGTCCACCAATGAAAGCTTGGGGTTGCTTGTGTTGCAACGCTGTTGCACCAGACTAGGCGTGACCCGGCTCACCCGTCAATGGGCATTTTTGGTTTTAGCTGGCGAGCGTCTCGTCCATCCGGATGCTGGAGTGTCGCTGAATGGCGAGGGATCGCTTCACTCTAGAGGTGTGAATGGTTGCAACTGGGACAACTCAGTTGCATTGGGCGACATGATCCGGGCATGGCGAGATCAGAACGCTCCCTCACTTTTTGCCGCCTTTTCCCCGACGCGTCCTCACCTTTCGTCGTCTTTTCCCGGACGCGTCCTCACGTTTCGTCGTCTTTTCCCGGACGCGTCCTCACTCAGGTCTGCGCAGCCGGGGCCTGGCTATGGCGTCACCGCCTGCGCCGCTGTATCAAGGAATTACCGGAATGAACGGGAGCGAATCATGGTGAAGATAGCGGTGCTTATCGGCAGCACGCGTCCGCAGCGCCGCAGCAGGCAGGTGGCGGAGTGGGTGTATTCCAGGGCCAGTGCCCGGGGAGGCGCGGACTTCGAGTTGCTTGACCTGGCGGACTACGACCTTCCGCTGCTGGATGAGCCCATACCGCCATCGATGGGTCAGTACACCCACGAGCACACGAAGGTCTGGGCGGAGGCAATCTCCCGCTTCGACGGCTTCATTTTCGTGACCGCCGAATACAACCACTCCGTTCCCGGTGCACTGAAGAACGCGCTGGACTTCCTTTATGCCGAGTGGAACAACAAGGCCGCGGGATTTGTCAGCTACGGAAGTGCCGGGGGAGTTCGGGCGGTCGAAAACCTCCGCCTGATCACGGCGGAGCTGCAGATGGCAGGCGTCCGCGCCCAGGTGGCGCTGCCCTTCGCGTCAGAGTTCGAGAACTACACCGTCTTCACACCGAGTGATGACGCTGAAGAAGCCTTGAAGCCGCTGCTGGACCAGCTCATCTCCTGGTCAACCGCACTCAGGACCATCCGGACCTGACGGGGCCGGGCAGCCCGAAGTGTCCACACGTCAGTCGTTGCGAACGCTGTAGGTGCTGACGACGTTTCCCTTGCTGGTCCTGTACTGGTCCTTCAGTTCCAGCCTGGTCAGCGGATCGCCGTCCTCGAACAGCCGCCGCCCGCTGCCGGCCACCACGGGATGCGTCATGAGGGTCAGCTCGTCGAGGAGGCCGGCGAACAGCAGTTGCCGGGTGACCGAGATGCTGCCGCATACGGCGATCTCGCCGCCGTCGCGCTTTTTGAGATCGGTGATGAACTCCTCGAGCGGCGCCCCGATCAGGTGCGAATTTTGCCATTCGAGCGGTTCCGACAGGGTGCGCGATGCGACGAACTTTTCCACCGGGTTGATGAAGGCGGCGAAGTCCTCGTCCTGGGAGGCGTTGGGCCAGTACCCCGCCCACTCCTGATAGCTGACCCGTCCGAGCACGACGGTGTGCACGGTGTTGATCATCTTGGTCAGACCCTTGCCGAGGTCCTCATCGAAGCTGTCGAACTGGAAATTGAACGGGTCCTGCACCACGCCATCCACGGAGTGGAACAGTCCGGCGGTCACCTTGCGCATTGGCTCCTCCTAATCGGGTCGTCAGGCATTACCGTATTCGGCCGCGGCCGGCGTGGGAAGGTCCTGCCGCGCGCCGCGGCAGTTTGACATGCCGGCGACGCGGGCCGCCAGGGCTCCTATGCTGGCCTAGGAATCGGCGTCGAAAATGAGGGGACCAACGATGATTCACCGCGCTGCCTTCGGTTTAGCCGCGATTGCCGCGCTTTTGCTTTCGGCATGTTCAGCGCCGAAGGGGGATCCTGCTCCCGCGTCGGCTGTCCCTTCGGTTCAGCAGGAAATGCCGACGACGGTGGTCCAGAGTGCCGCAGGCAAGAAAGCCGTGGTGCACGCCGGGGTGTCGTCCGCTCCCGAGGCAAGCGGTCAGCTCATCGGCAGTCTTGCCGCGGATAGGGCCGGATGCATCGTGGTGCGGACCCGCGGCGGGGAAGAAACAACGCTGGTCTTCCCTGAAGGCACTGTGTTCAAGGGCGAGTCACTGGCATTGCCGGACGGTTCATCCCTGTCCGCCGGGGCCAACGTGATCTTGGACGGTGCGCGTGTTCCCGCTGACGAGAAATTGAGCGTATGCCCCAACTACTTCAGGCTTTTCACGGTAGTGACAGCCACCGTCAACGGGTAGCGGCGGGATCTGCGGGAGCGTTCGGGTGAAGGCGGCGGGATCTGCGGGAGCGTTGGGGGTGGAGGCGGCGGGATCTGCGGGAGCGTTCGGGTGGATAAACGCTCTCTCAGCTTTCGCCGTCGTGCGCTAAACGCTCTCTCACTTTGGCACCCTTGCGCTTCGTCTACTTAGCGTTACTATGTACTGGTAGCTAGTAGTACTAAGTAGCTGGAGGAGGTGTCCGGTGGGCAAGCAAATGACGGAGATGCTCAAGGGGACGCTGGAGGGCATCGTTCTTGCCCTCCTGACCGGTAAGCCGGCGTATGGATACGAGATCACGACGCTGCTCAGGGAGAAGGGATTCGCCGATATCGCGGAGGGCACGGTCTATGCGCTGCTGGTGAGGATCGAGCAAAAGGGCCTTGTCGACGTCGAGAAGCGTCCGTCAGAGAAGGGCCCTCCGCGCAAGGTGTACACGCTCAACACCCAGGGCGACGAGTACCTGGAGGAGTTCTGGAGAACATGGAGCTTTCTGGCCGAGCGGCTCGAACAGCTCCGAGAGGGAGGGAAATAGACATGGCCACGGGATGGATTGAGCAGGTCACTGGCTCGCTCGAACAGAAGAAGCAGTACCGGCAGTACAAGGCGCGCGCGAAGCAGCTTCCCGCAAACTACCGCACAGCGCTCGAGGCGCTGGAGCGGTACCTGACGTACTTCGGGGCGATCACGAAGGGGGAGACCCTGGTGAAGATGCTGGAGGATCTGGCGGATCTCTTCGAGCAGAGTGCGGCGAGCGGAACCCCGATCCGGGAAGTCGTCGGGGAGGACCCCGTGGAGTTCGCGGAGACGTTCCTCCAGAACTACTCGGAGGGGCAGTGGATCAACAAGGAGCGGAAACGGCTCACCGAGGCCATCGGAGGCATCACGAAAGAGGAGGAAGTCCCATGAGCACCACTGCGCCGCGGGATCGCGAGCCCGCGATCCGCGTGCAGGGCATGGAGAAGTCGTACAAGTCTTTGCAGGTGCTGCGCGGTGTGGATTTCGACGTGGCTCCGGGCAGCATCTTCGCCCTTCTCGGCTCGAACGGAGCAGGAAAGACCACCATGGTGAGGATCCTGTCCACACTTTTAAGGCCCGACGCCGGCACGGCCACCGTGAGCGGGTTCGACGTGCTGAAGGAGCCGCTCCGGGTCCGGGAATCCATCAGTCTCACCGGACAGTTCGCAGCGGTGGACGAGGTCCTCTCAGGCCGGGAGAACCTTGTGCTCGTTGCCAGGTTGCGGCACCTGAAAAACCCCGGCAACGTGGCGGATGATCTGCTGGCGCGCTTCAACCTGGCCGATGCAGGATCGCGGAAGGTGTCCGAGTATTCGGGAGGCATGCGGCGCCGTCTCGACATCGCCATGAGCCTGATCGGGCAGCCGAAGGTGATCTTCCTCGATGAGCCGACGACGGGACTCGACCCTGAAGCGCGCATCGAAGTGTGGCAGGTGGTGCAGGATCTCGCCAGCCAGGGGACCACCGTTCTGCTGACCACGCAGTATCTCGACGAGGCCGAACAGCTCGCAGACCGAATTGGCATTCTTCATGAGGGACGGATCATCGCTGATGGGACCCTCGCGGAGCTGAAGCAGTTGCTCCCGCCGGCGGAAGTCCAGTACGTCGAGAAGCAGCCGACCCTGGAGGACATCTTCCTCGCACTGGTGGGGAAGGACAGCAGGGCCGGGTCGAGTGTCGCATCCGGCGTCGCATCAAGGGAGGGCCGGTCATGAGCAAGCACTTCTTCGGGGACACTGCCATCCTGCTGGGGCGGTCCATGCGCCACATCTTCCGCAGCGTGGACACGATCATCACCACGGCAATCACGCCGATCGCCCTCATGCTGCTGTTTGTCTACGTGTTTGGCGGCGCCATCAGGACGGACGCCGACAACTACATCAATTACCTGCTTCCCGGAATCATGCTGATCGCGATCGCGTCGGGCATCGCGTACACCGCCGTTCGCTTGTTCGCCGATATGAAGAGCGGCATTTTCGAGCGCTTCCAGTCCATGCCGATCGCGCGGTCGTCCGTGCTGTGGGCCCACGTCCTGACGTCGCTGGTTGCCAACGGGCTGTCGCTCGCGATCATCGTTTTGGTGGCCCTTCTTATGGGCTTCCGGACGTCGGCCGGGCCGCTGGAGTGGCTCGCCGTCGTCGGGATCCTCACGCTGTTCACCCTGGCACTCACCTGGATCGCAGTCATCGCCGGGTTGTCTGCCAAGTCCGTGGACGGCGCCGGCGGCTTCTCCTACCCGCTGATCTTCCTGCCGTTCATCAGTTCGGCGTTCGTCCCCACGGACACCATGCCGGGTCCCGTGCGTGCGTTTGCCGAGAACCAGCCGGTCACTTCGATCGTCAACACCATCCAGGACCTGTTTGCGCAGCGGCCCGTCGGCGTCGACATTTGGATCGCTTTCGCATGGTGCCTTGGGATCCTCGTCCTAGCCTACGTCTTCGCGATGGGCGCTTACCGGCGGAAGATCAGCTAAAGACGTTCGACGGCGGCCGGGCGGCGGTTGGCGGGATGGGCGGCGGTTCGCTTAGGGAGTCAGCGGACCGCGGAGGACACGCAGTGCGAGGCCCTTGTCGCCGTCGATAACGGCTTTGTCTGAAAGGCTGGAGCGGCCCCAGAGGCCCCAGTACATTTCCTGAGGCGCTGCGGTGACCGACGCTGCGATGTCCCCGGTGCCGAAAGTCCAGGCCGTCCCGTCCGGGACGCGGAAGGTCACCGCCCTTCCCGGGTCGGCCATCCGCTCCAGCCGAAGTTGGCGCGGGGCGAACATTGCCAGCGCCTCGTCGATGCCGTCGAGCAGGAAGTCCTCTGCGAACTCCGGGTCCCCGAGGCCGGATGCCTGATGGGCGTCGACGAGGTGGATGGCGTGCTCGTGTGCCTGCCGGCGAAGCCAGAAGCCGGCTGTGCGCGGGGGAGGGCCGAAATTCCAGCACGCCGCGTCGGGGTTCAGGGAGGTCATGGTGGCCAGGAAGTCCGGCGTCCCTTCGAGGAACCAGGCTGCTGCTCTTGCGGAAGGCGGGATCGGTTCTTCGACGTACTGGCCGGCGCGAACCACTCCGGCGGCCCATCGTTCGACTGAGCCGAGATGCCCGAAGAGCGCATCGAGTGTCCATCCGGGGCAGGCCGGAACCGACCGGTCGAGCATGTTCACCGGTTGGCGCGCAACGGCTTCGAGGGCGCCGAGGCTCCGGGTGAGTTCGGCAAGGTAGCGTTCGGGCAGCATGGGTCGAGCATATCCAAGACCGACAGTGCGGAAGGGTTGGGTTGGAGGCGGCGGGAGGTGAGGACGCGTCGGGTTGGAGGCGGCGGGAGGTGAGGACGCGTCGGGTTGGAGGCGGCGGGAGGTGAGGACGCGTTCGGGTTTGGGCGGCGGGAGGTGAGGACGCGTCTTGTATCCAGGACGCTTCCTCACCTTTTGCCGGGTTTTCTCGAACGCTTCCTCAGCTTTCGCCGTCAATGGCCCTGGGGGAGTGCGGCCAGGCGCGTGGCCAGGTGCAGCCCAACGAGGCGGCCCGTTCCCCGCGGGTCGCCGCCGCACAGGTCGAAGATGCGCTGCAGCCGGTGGTACATCGACTGCCGTTCCAGATGCAGTTCGCGTGCGGCCTGCGCTGTGTTGCAGCCGGAGTCGAGCCACACCGTCAGGGTGTGCAGCAGCTGCGAGTTCCGCTGCTCGTCGTGCTCGAGAATGGGCCCCAGCGTCCGGCGGACAAAATCGCGGCGGGCGCCGGCATCGATACTCTCGGCCGCCAGGCGCTCGGCACCAAACGCGTCCGCGTCGCGCACCTGCCGACTCCCGCCGGCAGCGCGGCCAGCCCGGGGCGCCAGATCCAGCGTCCGTCGGGCCTCCGTCATGGACCAGGCTGCCTCGCCGATGCCCTGCCCCAGAGGTCCGACGGCGATCGCGGAACCTTCCGGGACATCGAGCCCGCCCAGCGCTTCGATCAATGACGCCCGCGCGGCCCGGGCTCCCTCGCGGGGAATGCCAGCCAACGCGATGAGCTCCAACTTGTCCGCGTAGCTCGCGGCATGCGGAACCGACGCCGCCAGGACCGTATCCAGCGCCGGGCGCAGCCTGCCGGATGCGGCCGAACGGATCATGACGGCGGCCACCGGACCGTCGACGGCGAACCCCGCCGCCGCGCCCAGCTGCTCCAGCCGCCACGGCTGGGCCCCGGAATGGACGGCGCGCATGAGTTCGGCGCCCGCCAGTTCCTTCAACCCGGGCGGCATCCGCTGGAGCAGGGCAAGGCCAAGAATGTCGACGGACCGTTCGCCGGCCACCCTCACAAACGTCGGGTCGACGCCCTCTGGCAGCTCCAGCTCGAGCCGGGCGGCCAGCACACCGCGGACCGGAACGTCGACCGCCGTCGTACCCACCGCCGTCGTCCTCACCGTGCCCAAACCGCCGGTGCCCAAACCGCCGGTGCCCAAACCGCCGGTGCCAATAGCGCCGTCGGAACTCCCGCCGTCGGCCGTTCCGGAACTCCCGCCGTCGGCCGTTCTAGCGGAACCGCCCGCAGCGCCGCCGCCCGCACTCCCCAGCGTCAGCCCGGCCGGCGACACCAGGCGGACGCCGGTCCCGGTCTGCCCGGCGAGCACGGCGAGAACCTCGTCCAGCCCGCCGCCGTGGGCGAGTTCGGCGGCCATGGCGTGGCTGATTTCGTCCCCGCGCTGCAGCAGCTCCACCGACTTGCCCACCAGGATCGAGTTGATCTCCTGCATGATGCCTACGAAGGGCGCCACGTTGCGCAGCTCGAACAGCGGCAGGCCCTGCGACTCCGCAGTTACCAGCATCGACTCGGGAATGTCCGGCAGGTCCGGGCCGGTCTCGATGGCGAGGGCGGCAACGCCACGCCCGGCCAGCTCGCGCACATAGTCCACCCGCCGCCCGTCGGTTGCGGTGGCGAGGGCCTGCCCGCCGCTCAGCAGGAGTTCGCCGCCGCGGAGCAGGGGCGCGATGTCCAGGACCTCGCTGGAGTGGACCCACCGCACCTGCCGGCCCGGTACAGCGGAGCCGGCGGCCCGCAGCAGCGGGTCAGCCGCCCGAAGGGTCCGATGCTTCAGCACGTCTTCGAGGAACACCGATCTTACACTCCGTCATAGGCAAGGGAATTCTGCTAGACAGATCGTACCTTGTTGCTGTGATGGAGCCCACATACGCTTAATTCATCCCTTCTTCACGGAGGCTCTTCTTCCTCACACGGAGGCTTTTCCGATGCACAACTCCTCAACACCGCAGTCCGGGCCCGCAATGGAGCAGGCCGAGGACTTCGAAGCCTGGCTCCAGCCCATTCCGGAAACCGCGCGCACCCGCAAAGTGTCCGGCCAGTTCTGGATCTGGGCCGGCGCAAACCTCGCCCCGATCAACTGGGTCCTCGGCGCCCTGGGCATCAACCTGGGCCTCGGCTTTGCCGACACCGTCACGGTCCTGGTCCTGGGCAACCTGATCGGCATGCTGCTGTTCGGCTGCTTCGTCCTGCTGGGGCAAAAGACCGGCGCCACCGGCATGGTCCTGGCCCGCGCCGCGTTCGGCCGCCGCGGCAACTATCTGCCGGCCGCCATCCAGGCCCTGCTGGTGGTGGGCTGGTGCGCCGTCAACACCTGGATCATCCTCGACCTGGTCATGGCACTGTTCGGCACCCTCGGCTGGGTCGACCCCGAGGCCCACAACTACGCCTGGAAGATCGGCGTTGCCACGTTCATCATGGCCGCCCAGGTGGCCATCGCGTGGTTCGGCTACAAGGCCATCGCCGCCTTCGAAAAATGGACGGTGCCGCCAACCATCATCATCCTGGTGGTCATGTCCGCCGTCGCGTGGTTCGGCCTCAAGATCGACTGGACCTACGCGGGCCCCGCGGGACACATCCTGGAAGGCTCCGAGCGGATTGCCGCCATGAGCGCCGTAATGACGGCCATCGGCATCGGCTGGGGCATCACCTGGTTCACCTACGCCGCCGACTACTCCCGCTTCGTCAGCAAGACAGTTCCCAAGAAAAAGGTCTACCTGGCCTCAGTCCTGGGCCAGTTCATCCCCGTCGTCTGGCTTGGCGTCCTCGGCGCCAGCCTGGCCACCAACAGCGGCGAGGTCGACCCCGGCAAGCTCATCGTGCAGAACTTCGGCGCCATGGCGCTGCCCGTCCTCCTCATGGTGCTGCACGGCCCCATCGCCACCAACATCCTCAACATCTACACGTTCTCGGTGGCCACGCAGGCCCTCGACATCACCGTCAGCCGCCGGAAGCTCAACCTGTTCGTCGGCGTCTTCTCGCTCATCGCCGTCGTGTTCTTCATCTTCCAGGAGGACTTCGCCTCCGTGCTCGACGCCTGGCTGATCGGCCTGGTGGCCTGGGTGGCGGCCTGGGGCGGCGTGATGCTGGTGCACTACTTCTGGCTGGAGAAGCGCTGGCCGGGCAACGTGGAACGGCTGTTCGACGGCGTCGGCACCCGCCGCCTGCCCGTGGTCAACTGGGCCGGCGTGACGTCGCTGCTCGCCGGCATTCTGGCCACCTGGCTGTTCATGTACGGACTCATCCCGATCATGCAGGGGCCCATCGCGGTGGCCCTCGGCGGATGGGACCTCTCCTGGCTGGCCGGCGGCCTCACCAGCGCCGCGGTGTACGCGGTCCTCGGTCCGCGGCTGCACCGGCCGTACGTCACGGTGACGTCCGACGGCGGCACGGCAGCTGCCGCGGTCAGCGCACCTGACGCTGCGCAGGCACCCCAGCCGGTTCCCGCCGTCGAACTCTACACCTCTTCCCCTCTGACGAAAGGAACTCCGGCATGAGCACCAGCGCCTTCGCGGATTCCCAGCACCCCATCACCTGGCCGGCCGGCTTCACCGCCGCCGCGTCCTTCACCTTCGACGTCGACGCCGAGTCCTGCGTCATCGCGCACGACCCCACCAGCACCCGGCGCATGTCGCTCATGAGCCACCAGTCGTACGGGCCTAAGGTTGCGGTGCCGCGGCTGATGAAGATTCTAGCGCGGCAGGAGGTCCGCGGGACGTTCTTCATCCCCGGGTTCACCGCGGAAAGCTACCCGGACGTGGTGCGGCAGATCGTCGACGGCGGCCACGAGGTTGCCCACCACGGTTACCTGCACGAGCCGATGCAGGGGATCGACGCCGTGACGGAGGCGGCGTACCTGGACCGGGGGCTTGACGCGCTCGAGAAGATTGCCGGGATCCGGCCCGTGGGGTACCGGGCGCCGTGGTGGGAACTGAACTGGCACTCGCCGGGGCTGCTGGCGGACCGCGGCTTCCTCTACGATTCCAGCCTGCTCGACGGCGATGCGCCGTACCGGATGTCCGTCTCGCAGGATGGTGCTTCGGACTCCCGTGACATCGTGGAGATCCCCGTGGACTGGACGCTGGACGACTGGGAGCAGTACGCGTTCTACCCGGGGGTGACCGGCAGCGGCGTGATCGAAAGCCCGGCCAAGGTGCTGGAGATGTGGACGCTCGAGGCGCAGGCCCACCACTCGCAGGGAAGCTGCTTCGTGCTCACCAATCACCCGTTCATCTCGGGCCGGCCCTCCAAGGCGGTGGCGCTGGAGCAGCTGATCGAGCGGGTCAAGGGCATGGACGGCATGTGGGTGACGACGCTGGAGCAGATCGCCGAGCATACTAAGGCCACTGTCGCCGAGGTCCACACGCACGCCAGGATCGACGTGCCTGTTGCCCCCGGGTTCGGCGCCCGCTTCAAACCCGGCCAGGTGCAGGTGCCCGCGCTCAGTTAGCGCGGCTGCTGGCGAGCGCGAACGGACACTTGAGGCCCATCACACGAGCGCGAGTGGACACTTGAGGCCCATTTCCCGGGGGCCCAAGTGTTCGTTCGCGCTGTGAATTCAGGACAGTGTCTCGACGGACGCACCGGGGAGTGCTTTCCTTGATCTTGGGCGACCGCCTGCCCGGCATCTGTCCGGGATTCACTTGAGCAAAGGAGCTTCAAAGTGGCTGGCCTTAGCAATAAGTTCGACTCTGAATATGAAAGCAAGAGCGTCGAGGAACTGGCCAAGGCACCCGTCGGTGCACTCCAGGGCCTGTCCGAGTCTGACGCCCAGAAGCTCCAGGAAGCCCTTGGCATCAAGACCGTCAAAGACCTGGGAACCAACAAATATTTCCTGTGGGCCCAGGCGGTAGCGAGACTGGCCGAATAGTCCACCAGTCGCGGAGGGCACCGGCCCGCCGACCATGACGGCGGGCCGGTTTTCTGCGTCTTTGTCCCGCCAGCGCGCCGGGCCAAGAATACGGCGCCGACCCACACGACCGTTGCCCCGGCGCCGGGAACTGCAATGATCAGACCATGAGCAGAGTGGACGGCGCAGGAAACCAAACATCGAACTTCGACCGGCCGGCGCATCATTCGCGGCTCAGGTTACTGGTGATGGCCATCATCGGGCTGGCTACGGCTGTTGCGGTGGGGCTCCTGCAGTCGTGGACCTATGCGCCGGCCATGGGGTGGGCGGCAGCAACCGCCACCTATCTGATCTGGGTGTGGGCCATCATCGGGCGCCTCCCGGCAGGTGCAACGGCGGCCCACGCCCGGCGCGACGATCCCGGCCGGGCCGCATCCGACACCCTGGTACTGGCGGCCACCGTGGCCAGCTTCGGTGGCGTTGCCATAATCCTCTTGGACGCGTCCAACAACGTGGGCGGAGCCAAAGCCGGCATCATCGCACTTGGGCTGGGGAGCTCAACATTGTCCTGGTTCCTGGTGCACACGCTCTACACGCTGCGCTACGCCTCCATCTACTATCGCGACAAAACCGGCGTCGATTTCAATCAGGACAAACCGCCGCGCTACACGGACTTCGCGTATCTGGCCTTCACCGTGGGCATGGCTTACCAGGTCTCGGACACCAACCTCAAGACAGATGCCATGCGCGGCTCGGTGCTCCGCCACGGGTTGCTGTCCTACCTGCTGGGCGCGATCGTGCTGGCCACGACCATCAACCTGGTCTCCGGCCTGGTCGCCTGAAGGGTCCTCGCCTCCTCGTTTCGCCACAAAGGGCCGCTTCGAAGCTTCTCCAAGCAGCCCTTTTTGGCGAAAAGGGGAACAGGGGCTGCCGTTAGTGCCCGGCTTTCACCGTGAGCACCTTCAGGGCAGCGGCGTTGACCGCGGCGGCGAACGCGGGACTGCGCTGGGCGAGCTGCAGCACCGCGGTGTACATGGTTGGGATGGCGCGGGGGTTCGCGCACAGCAGCATGGTTCCGCCGGCATTGATGAAATTCGTGGCCCGCGTTCCCAAAGCCCACGGGCCCAGCTGCGCCGCGTTGCACAGGTCATCGGACAGGACGACGCCGGTGAAGTGCAGGTCTGTTCGCAGCATCGTCCGCATGATCACCGGCGAGAACGGGGCGATGTGCCCGGCGTCGATGCGCGTGTAATAGGCGCTCGACACCATGACCCACCGGGTACCCGCCTGGATTGCTGTCCGGAACGGCAGCAGGTAGGGGTCGGTGCGCGTGGTGACGGTGTCCTTGACGTTTCGGCTGGTGTCCGTGTTCAGCACAACGCGGCCCAGGCCCGGGAAATGCTTGACCACGGGCGCGATGCCGGCTTGGCGCATGCCGGCCGCGAAGGCGCCGCCGTGGGCAGAGACGGCCTGCGGCGTGAACCCGTATTCGCGGCCAAAGAACCCGATGGGCGCGTTCCGCGGGGCGAACTGTCTGCTCGGAACGGTGTCCATTACCGGCGCCAGGTTCATGGTGAGCCCGGCCGATCGCAGCTGGCTACCCCAGACGCGCGCGTTGGCCTGGAGGGCCGCCGTCGTCTGTGTTCCCTGGGCCAGTCCTGTGGGGATGGCCGAGAAACCGGGACCGCTGAGGACCTGGACGAAGCCGCCCTCCTGATCGGTAGCCACCGCGAGGCGGATGCCGCCGGTGGTGGCCGCTGACACAGTCGCCGTTATGCGGCGAACGACGGCGGCCGTCGCCGCGGTGCCCGCACGGCTGCGCCCCGCTAGGTACACATTGCCAACGTGGAGCCTGGTCAGGTCGGCCATCGTGTTGGCGTCTGCTCCGGTTGCCGCGGCCGCCACCATGAACAGCTGGCCGACCCGCTGTGCCATGGTGAGCCGGGCGAGCTGCTGCGCCGGAGTGGGCGCGGCCGTTACAGCGGCGGCATGGCGGACGACGGCCTGCCGGGCAGCGTGGGGGACTGCCGCGCGCTGGCTTGTTGGGGGATGGCTTGTTGGGGGCAGGTTCTTTGGGAGCAGGAACTCTGCCCTCGTTGCCGTTTCCGGCACGGCTTTGCTTGCTGCTGGCTGGGACTGGGGCGGGCCGCCCGCTGCAGAGAGAGCGAGCAAAAGCGCTGCTCCCAGGACTGCCAATTTACTCAGATGACGCATGTTCACACGGCTTTGCTGGGGCACTCATATAGCAATGAGAGTACGCCGTTTTTCATCGCTGCGCAGCCGGGGTAGCCACCCGGAGGTGCGCGTCGGTTTGCCAAAAAGGGCCGCCTGATAGCGAATCTGAAGTGGTCCTTTTTGGCAAATCAGCCGAGGTGGCTGCGGCTGGCCGCCAACGACCCGCTCGGGCCTAGAGTTACCAGCGGGTGGGCGCGAACGTACACTTGCGGCCCTCAAGGCGGGACTCAAGTGTACGTTCGCGCTTCTTTGGGGTTTCAGTGCGCAGGTCGTTTGTCCAAAAAGGGCCGCCTGATAGCAAATCGGCCGGCCCTTGTTGGCGAAACGGGTGACCAGTCGGCCCTTTTTGGCGAAACCGCGAAACGGCGGAGCGTCAGCCGGCAGACTTGGCCTTCAGCTTGGCGTACACAACGTAGTTGTCGTTGAAGAGGCCGGTGGCGGGGTCGTACCCGTCGCAGGTAATGAGCCGCAGCTCGGAACCCTTGGTGTTGCCGTAGACCTCGAAAGTGGGGAAGCTGTTCTTGCTGTAGGCCGCGGCCCTGGTCACGGTGAAGACGGCGGTGCTGCGGTCCGCGCGGCGCACCGTGATCTCCGCGCCGGGCTTGAGCCCGCGGAGGTTGGCGAAGACGCCCGGCCCGCCATCGGTGGCGTTGACGTGGCCCAGCATCACGGCCGGTCCGGTTTCTCCGGGTGACGGCGACCCCGAGTACCAGCCGGCAGGCGCCCCCGGCCCGTCCGGCGGCACCTGCAGGGAACCGTTTTGCCGCAGCCCCAGCCTTACCAGCGGCGACTGCACTCCAATGGCAGGAACCGCCACCGTTACCGGGGCGGGTGCCGGCCGGGCAGCGGACGGGACCTTCGCCGCTGGGGCGGCTGCCGCCGTCGTACTTTTGGCGGGTGACGGTGTCGGTGACATGGGCGGCGTAACAGCAGCGGACTGCGTTGCCGACGGCGTGCCCGCCGCGGGTGCCGACGACGGCGCTGCCGTTCCGCAGCCACTCAGGACGAGACCGGCCAGCAGCAGGAGGGCAGCAGCGGGGTGCTTGCGGTGGCGCGCGGGAGGTGTGGCGCGAAGGGAGTCCATGCTCAGTGGTGTTCTTTCCAGCAGGCCAGGATGGTGGTGGCCACCTGGTAGGCGAAGTCCGTGCGAGTCACGTTCTGGGGGCCGACGTTGGCGGGCAGTCCGGTGGCATCGACGTGCAGTGTGCTGCTGTCCTTCAGGAAGAGGACGGAGCCGTCGGCGGTCTGGGCAGCAGGGAAGCCGAGGTTGGCCAGGCCATTGATCGGTTCCGCGTGAAGCTTGTTCTGGAGGGCATCGAAGTGTTCGCGTGCCGCGGCGGGGCCGGAAGATTCCTTGACCGCGATCACGAGCGGGCCCTCGGCCAAGTGATAGGTGCAGGTGTAGGTTTCGTCCGCCCAGCGGTCGACCGTGTGCGGTGCCTGCGCCAGGGCCAGGATGGTGGAAATGTCGTCTTTGGTTTCCTGCGCGCAGATCATCCTGGAGGCGTCGGAGGGACCTGCTGCCTGAGTTGCTGCGTGCTGATCGGAGTGCGTGGCCGCTGCGCTCGCCGACGGCAGGTTCGACGGCGGCAGATTCGACGGCGGTGCTGTCGCCGGCGGTTGTGTTG
Organism: Arthrobacter sp. NPDC056493; assembly: GCF_042795115.1. Taxonomy (NCBI): domain Bacteria; kingdom Bacillati; phylum Actinomycetota; class Actinomycetes; order Micrococcales; family Micrococcaceae; genus Arthrobacter; species Arthrobacter sp. NPDC056493. The sequence continues at coordinate 162,842 of NZ_JBHTSL010000001.1, forward strand.
CCGTTGCCGCTGCCGACTCGACCGGGCTGGTGCTTCCCGCGGCTGCTGCGCAACCGGACAGCAGCAGCGACGCTACGGCCAATGACACCGCGGCCTGGGTGCGGGCTTTCGATGCTCTGTTCATTCTCGCGTCCTGTCCTGGTGGGTCGTTCGGCGGCCTACGGGTGACTGAAGCAGCGTCCCGGGGGGAATGGGCAGGGTTCCGGCGGCCGCGGGCGCACCCCCAAAGGCGTCCGCGGCGCCCGGAACCCTTACCCGCCGGGCTCAAGCCGGGCTCGAGCCCGGCTCCAGCCGGGCTCCAGCCCGGCTCGAGTCCGGCAAGGGTCCGGCGCAGGAGACCTACGCGGCGTCGGCTGCCCTGCGGCGGCGGACGATGTAGGTTCCGCCCGCAGCGGCAGCCAGGACGAGGCCCCCACCCAAAGCCAGCACCCCGGCGTCGTTCTTCTGCGGAGTCTGCGCAACGCCGGTATCAGCGCCGCCCACCGGCATGTTCATCTGGCCGACGGTGAGGGTGCCGCAGAGGGCCGGCGATGTGGCCGCCAGCGGCAGGCTGGGCACGAGATCGCTCTTGGCTGCCTGGCCGGCGGCGCTCAGGGTTGCGGGATCCAGCCCGTGGACAACCACAGCAGCGGTGCCGTTCTGCAGTGCTGCCTTGGTCTCGGCGTTGAGCGGGAAGCTCCGGTCGATCGTGTAGGCGCCGCCCTGGCCGGCGACCTTGAGGTCCAGGCCGGCCGCCGGGCTGGTGTCGCCGCTGGTGGAGAGCGTGGTGCCGATCTTGCCGTAGGCCGGGGCGCCCTCGGTGGTGGAGATGACACCGTCGCCGTTGGTGTCCGCTGCCGGGCCGGGGCACTGGCCCTTGGCGCCGACATGGATGTGCTGCACGTGCGGGTACGGCGCATTGTTGAACGTCTGGGCGAGGCCGGAGACGTTGAGGACCACGTGCGCCTGGTTGCCGGTGACGTGCAGCGTGACGGTGCCCGACGCGGAACTGCCGTTCAGCTGCCCGAGCGTGGCCTGGTAAGTCTGGTCGCCGTCGGCGGCCATGGCCGGTGCGCCGGACAGGGCAAGCGCGCCAAGTGCGAGCGTCGGGACGGCCAAAAATCGCAAAGTCTTATTCATCGGAAGCGTTCTCCTCGTGCGAGTGGTGGTGGATCTCCCGTGGTTGGGACACAGGCAGTTCGGAGCAGCGCCGGGACCGGATGGGTGAATTAGTGAGGTGGCTTACTTTTCTTTCCGCCGCGCCGGGTGGGAGGTGCGGGTTCGGCGCGGGTTCAGGGGGCTCAAGTGTCCACTCGCGCCAAAGGTCGGGGCCTCAAGTGTACGTTCGCGCTGGCGTGTGTTCTGGTGGCGCGTCGTTTTGCCAAAAAGGGCCGCTTCGGGACGTTTTGGGCGGCCGTTTTTGGTAATCGCGGACCGCGAAAGCACCCGCCAAAGGGCATGGAAATGCCGCCCTGCAGTGTTGGGGGCCATCGCAGGACGGCATGCATTAAAAGTACTGTGCGGGCCTTCGCCACAACAGCGTTTCCTCCGCTGGCGGCGGGATCTTAACGTTTTTTTAACGCCTGCCCGCGTTCGAAGGGCAAACGCGCGGCGAGGCCCTGTCCGCTCTTACCGGACAGGGCCCCGAGCTCTAACGCGGGACCTTAGTGCCTCCTAAAGGCGTCCTTGATCTTTTCGCCGGCCTGCTTGAGGTCGGCCCTGATGTGGCGGGCCCTGCCTTCGGACCGGAGCCGTTCGTTTCCGCTCGCGCGGCCGGCTGCTTCCTTGCTTCTGCCGTGGAGTTTTTCGGCGGCGTTGTGGATCTTGTCACCCAAACCCATCGTGAACCTCCTGTTCGGGAAAGCCGGGGCGGCCTGCTGCCGCGGCGGCCATTCTCAGTCTATCGACGGCGGGCCGGGGCGGCCATGGCGACTTTGCGCGCCACAGCGCTACCGTGAGGGCACTTCCTCCGGTTCCGCCGACGGTTCCAATGAACGACGACGGCGCCTGGCTTCCGCTATTGCCGTGTCCAGCAGGATGAAGACGAGCAGGCTCCAGCCAAGGAGCGGCAGGAACATGCCCACGAGCACCATCGCCGTGATCGCAGCTAGGACGCCTGCCCAATGTCCGCGGACGAAGGCTCCCCGCGGTGCCGGCCGGCCCAGGGCCCAGGCGCTGCCGCGGGTGGGGCGGCGCCTCCACCACATGACGTATCCCCAGACCACCATCGCGGCCAGGCCGGCGGCCACTGCGAGCAGGACGAGCTGGTTCGGCAGGCCGAAGAGCAGGCCCATGTGCGCCGCGATGGCCCAGCGCGTCAGCTTCGCGGCAAGTCCAAAGTCCTTGAAGTCGGCGCGGCTGGTGACCTTCTCGGCTGCCGGGTCGATCGCAACGGCGCTGGCGGTGGCGGGCCATTCCCTGCCGGCCTCCGTCACCGTCCAGGCCTTGCCCTCGGAGGCAGGCGGCTTGATGTCGACCATGGGGGCGTTGATGATGTCTGCCCGGGCGATCCGGTGGACGGTGTCGTAGGCGGCCGGGTCGGCCGCCGCGCTGGTGGACGCCGACGCCGAACCATGGCCGGAGTGGTCACCGGCCGGTGCGGACGCCGGCCCGGTCAGGGCGGTGGACACAGTGGGGGTCAGCCAGCCCAGGCTGGTGCGCAGGGCCGTGATGTTTTCGCCCGCGCTGGCGGACCACGTCAGGCCGGAGGCGGAGAGGAACAGGAAGGCGGCGAGCAGGACGGTGCCGGTGGTGCCGTGGAGCCAGACCGTCCTGGCCCGGCCGGAGACCGGGCGTGCCTTCTGAGGTGATGTCCGGCGTCGGCGGATCCTGTCGATCCACAGAACCAGTCCGCCAAGCGCTACCACCCACAGCCAGGAGGCGGCCAGCTCGCTGTAGATCCGGCCGGGCTCGCCAAGGTTCAGGGACCGGTGCAGGTTGGAGATCCAGGTGCGCATCGGCAACGCGCCGCTGCTGCCGTAGGTGGTGAGGTCGCCACGGATGGCCGCGGTGCCGGGGTCCACGAATATGGTCCGATTCTCGGACTCGCCCAGGGACTTGTCCGCGAAGAGCACCCGGGTGGTGTCCTCCGGGCCCGGTGCCGGGCGGACCGTCACCGGGGCGGCTCCGCCCACGGAATCCATGGCGGCTTTCACTTGGGCTGAGAGTGGCAACGGATTCGCGACCGCCGGGACGTGAAGTTCCTTCGCGTAGACGGCCTGTTCCAGTTGGGGTGTGATGGCGTAGACGCCGCCGCTGAGCGCGGCAACGAGCAGGAAGGGGCCGGCGAGGATGCCGGCGTAGAAGTGGAGCCGGAGCAGGAACGCCCGGAACCATCCGCGGCCCTCCGGTACGTTGCCGGCGGGAGCAGTGGCCGGCGGGGCTGGTTGTGTGGATTCTTGGGGGTCGGCTAATACAGTCATGGTCTTGTCTTTCGGGTATTGCTGGCGCTGCTGCAATGAGCGTTGACCCGGCCGGGCCGCGGCGCGGCGCAATGGCACCGGCGCGCGGCGTCCCGGAGCCGGGCAGAACGCACGTGGGCTGGGCGAATCAGGGCAGCCTGAATCAGGGCAGCGCGAAGCGTTTTTTGGGGAGCGCGAAGCAGCCTCTCGCCCGGTCAGCCGGGTGCGAGGCGCTCAGCGTGTAAGTGTTGGGGAACTGGTCGCCTGGCGTTACCGCTTGCTGGCGCGCGTGCGGGCCAGTGCTGTCACGCCCGCGGCGAGGCCGATCAGTCCTGCCGCGAGCCCGAACCAGCCTGCCGTCGAGCCGCCGTCGGACGAGGAAGCTGCGGCGGGGCTGGTGGCGGCCGCGGGGGCAGCTGCCTCTGCTGACGGGGTGGCTGCGGCTTCCTCGTCGCTGGCCGTGGTCACGAACGAGGGCGCGGGGTGCTCGGGTTCAGCCTGGCCCTCGACGGTCTTTTCGTTCCACTTCACCACGGTCCCGTCCGTGTACGTCTGGGCCGCGGGCAGGGTCACCGTGGTTCCCTTGGTGGGCAGGACACCCACGGACAGTGAGAACGCCTCGTATTCGTTCTGCCCGATCTGGTGCGCTGCGTCCGAAGTCCAGACGACGCTGGTTGGTGCCTTGGTCACGGTGGTCCCGTCGACGGTGACCGGCTTGGGCAGCGTGCCGGTGATGACCTGGGCCTTCCAGCCCTCGATCGGCTTGACCGACACCGAGGTGAACGGGGTGTCGGTGGGCAGGGTCACCTCAAGCTTGCTGGTCTTGGCGGTCGGGGACTCGTTGGGGACGTTGAAGGTGAGGTGCGTGAATCCGCCCGCGGCCGGATCATCCGGTGCGACGTGGACGTGGGCGGAAGCTGCGGCCGCGCCTGCAGCCAGGAGCGCGGCGGTCATGCCGGCGGCTCCGGCAGTCTTGAGGGTACGGCGAAGGGAGGTATTCATGGCAGGAGTGCCTTTCACAGGTTTTAAGGGGTCAGGAATGGCAGGCCGGTGGGCCTGTCCGGAAAGCGGAAGAACCGCCGTCGGAAGTTCCTGCCCTGCGTGAAAGGGGCCATGGTGAAGGGGGCCCTTGCGTGAAAGGAGCGAAAGGAACTGTCTCTAGGCGGCGGCTGCGAGCAGCGGTGGGCCACGCCGAGACGGAAGGCGCACCGAGTGGTGCTTGGGCGGAAGGAGCGCGGCAGAGGCGCAGGAGAAGGGACCACGGACGGGAACGATGACGGCCGGTTCAGGAGTCCAAAACAGCGGGCCGAGCCAGTCGGCCAGTGCCGCGAGGGCCCGCTCGCCATGGGCAAGGAGCAGCGCCGTGGCCAGCGTGGCGACGGCGTGCGCGGCGAACATGAGTCCGTCAGGTGCAGACTCGTGGGTGGGGCCGGCCAGCATCAGCGCCTCGTGGTTCAGCGACGCCGGCGCGTGCCCGGCGTGCCCGGACAGCGGCGCCTGGGCAATCGCCGTCGAAGTTTCTGCAGACATGGCATCGAACGCCCAGTGCAGCCAGGCCTGCCCGCCGCCTATCAGCCCGATCAGAACCGGCAGCGACAGCTTGAAACGGGTCAGGGCCGCGACCGGAACCATGGTCACGGCGCACAGGGCCGCGAGGATTGCCGGCATGGGCAGTTGGCCGCCGCCGGCAAGGTGCCCGCCAGCGGCCAGGCCCAGGATGATGGAACCGATCAGCCCGGAGCGGAACAGGCGGAACGAAGCATGCGGCTTCACGGGCTGTCCTTTCTCCTGGGCGACGACGTTGGCTTCAGCAGCAGAATGCACTTTACCGGCCGCAGTATGACGTAGGCCACACTTCGGGCATTCATGACGCATCATTGCCGGGCTCTTTTCCGAGATCCCTGTTTACATCATCCAACCAGAACCCCGACGGTCAGACTGCCGACGGCGCTCCGCGCCACACTGAAAATGCGAAGCCCGTGTGGAGGATTCATCTGTGTCTCGTTTCGCATAAGGCCCTGGTTGATCAAAAAGGCTTCGTGGTTTGATTCCGACGCCACGAATATCGGCGTTGAAAACCCTTGGGCGGCGGTAGCGATTCGTCTCCGAAGGCCGCCGCGGATGGGTGGGCCGCTGCCGCTTAACGCGGACAGGGCCGCTGCAACCCCAAATGAAGTTGCAGCGGCCCTGCCGTTTGTAATCTACGACGCCGGTCCGATCACCTGCGCCGTTAGCTCACCGGAGTCGTCGCCGCCCAGACTCTCACCGCCTCCGTGTAGCCGGACTTTGATCCCGTGACCGTTACCGTGAATGTCTTGCCCAGATCCGCTGCCAGCAGCGAGTACGTGCTGGACGTGGCACCCGTTATTGGCGCGCCATTGGCGTACCACTGGTACTTCAGCGTGACCGGCGCGGGTCCCCAAGTTCCCGGCACCACAGTGAGGACCGACCCCACCGTCAGAGCGCCCGAGACGGCAGGGTCCGATGATGTCAGCACGCCCGCAGCCACCTTGACCGACACCGCGCTGGTCTTAGTAAGCGTGGTGAAACCGGCCTTGGAGCCCGTCACAGTGACCGCCAGGGTCTTGCCGAGCACCGCTGCTGTCGGCGTGTAGGTGCTGGCCGTGGCGCCCGTGATGGCAACGCCGTTCGCCTTCCACTGGTACTTCAGGGTGACCGGAGCAGGACCCCAGGTGCCAGTGGCAGAGAGGGCCGACCCCACCCTGACGGCGCCGCTGATCACCGGGACCGGTGCTGACAGAGTCCCGACGGCGGTCCTCGCCGTGAGCGCCGACGTCCTGGACGCCGTCGCATAGCCCGCCTTGCTCCCCGTGACCGTGACGCTGACGGCTTTGCCAATCACAGCTGCCGCCGGCTTGTACGTGCTCGCGGTGGCGCCCGCAATGGCCACGGCGTTGGCCTTCCACTGGTACTTCAGCGCGACCGGCGCCGGACCCCAGGCGCCCGGAACGGCCGTCAGCGTGTAGCCCACCTTTGCGGTGCCCGTGATCTTGGGAACCGGTGCGGTGAGCGTTCCGACGGCGACTCTCGCGGTGAGTGCCGACGTCTTGACCGCCGTGTTGTAGCCAGGCTTGCTTCCGGTGACCGTGACGCTGACGGCTTTGCCAATCACAGCTGCCGCCGGCTTGTACGTGCTCGCGGTGGCGCCCGCAATGGCCACGGCGTTGGCCTTCCACGT